>CALXIZ010000001.1 GCA_944388495.1 uncultured Clostridia bacterium
TTCCGGCTCCCGCACCCCGGCCGTGCGGATCACTCCGCCGCCGCGGCGCGGGCGGCCGCTTTTTCTCTGCGCCGGCAGACGGTGCAGAGATGCTGCAGTCTTCTTTCAGATGTTTTTGAAATGTAAATATATCAATGAATCCGGCCGGCTCTTCCGCAAAGAAAGACTTTCCGGTCAGCCCATTTTCTGATTGATATAGTCCGGCGCATCTTCGTACGGCAGGAACTTGTACACATATCTGCCGCCGCCTGTGAGTTTCACCGCCGCGATATATCCTCCGCCGCTCATAAAGTATGTACTTCTCAGCGACGGCGCGATCTCAGCGATCTGCTGAGGATCCGTCAGCTTCGGCCGTGTTCCGAAATCCTGCCGGAACGGAAATTCGTCGTCCGAATCCGAGCGGTAGGATAAAAACAGCACAGATACGGGATCGGAAAGCCGGTTCATCGACGCATACGGATCGTATTTCTGAAGCGTGATACTTTCGATCTGTGCCGTGTCGTTTTCCGCACCTGTCTGCGGCGCGCCGGTTTTTACGCCCCACGACGCTAAAAGCTCCTTCGTATTCTGATAAGCGTCCGTCAGCCAGACCGACGCATTGGACGAGCTGTAGGCAAAGGTCTCCAGATCGCTTTCTCCGTTAAGGGTAAAGAACAGCCGCATATCCGCGTCTTCCTCCGGAAAATAGCGGTCCGCCGCGCTCTGAGAAGCGACATCTGCCGCGACAGCTTCCAGAAGCTCCTTCCTTCTGTTTTCGCCCAGGCTGATCTTCTGAATGCCGGAAAGCCACGGATCCGCCAGATAGATTTCTCCTGAAGCAAAGGCTTCTGAGTTCCAGAGCACGGAGGCCAGATTGCCGCGGATGACTTCCGCAGCCGCCCGGCGGAATTCGTCGCTGTCCTCCAGCTGCAGAAGATCCGACAGCTGATCCATCGAGGCCCTGTCATAATACCGCTCCACCGTCTTTCCGGATTTCAGAGTATATTTCACATGCAGATCGTAAGGAATCACGGTATCGGAAAAATCCTCCTCTCCCGTTCCGAAATCCCTAAATCCGCTGTCGGCTATCTTTTCGTGAATTTCCGTCACCTTCCGCACCGCGTCTTCCTCCGAAAAGGATATCTGCGCGTCGCTGTACCAGGATACGCCGCTGCTGCTGGCTCCGGCGGCTTCCGGCAGCAGAGCCGGCTGGCCGGCATAGCTGACGGATACGGAAGCAACCTCTGCCGCCCGGGGGACGCGCGATGCATATCCGAACATCCCGCAGGAGGTGATGAGAACGGCGGCGCCTGCGGCGCCTATGAGACACACCGCATAACCGCATTTTTTTCTCAGCCTCATATTCCTTCCCGTAACCGACACAATCACCGCGTAAAACAGCGCGAAGCAGAAAAAAGCCGCGCATACCGCCAGAGGACGGCTGACATCCCTCAGAGCTCCGAGTACGGCGGAAAATACCGCCAGCGGCCAGATCAGAGGCACAAACAGAGCATAAAACCGACTCAGGCCTGATATTCCCGCATTTTCCGACTTTCTGCGGCAGAAGAGAAGGCACACGAGCACCGTCGCTGCCGCCGCTGCCGCCGCCCACAGCACCAGCGCCCGGATATCGGCAGGTTCCGGATCCGAGGAAGCCATCTCTCTGCTGTAGCTGTAGTACGTCTCCATATCGGAATAGAAAAATGTCAGCGGATTGAGGAATGAAAGTTTTTCCGTAAGACCCGGCGCCACATGTTCCATGGCATACGTCGTCTCTCCCCGGGTATTTCCCCACAGGAACGTTTTTGCCAGTTCTCCTGCGAAGGCCAGCACTGCCGTCGGCGCCGCAGCCAGAGTCACTGTCAGCACGGCCGCTTCGGAAAACGTTCCGGCAATACAGCAGGCCGCCGCCGCGATCAGCATCATGACCGCGGCTTCCAGAATCAGCCCCGCGGCCATACAGACCGCATAGGATACCATGCCTTCGTACATTCCCAGCGCGGCATAATTCACGACGGCCGATACCGCCACCGGCAGACCGATCCCGACCGCCTCCGCCAGCAGGCCCGCGGCAAAGCGGATCAGAAACAGCTTCCGCCTCATAAGCCCCAGCGACAGATAAAAGGACGTTCTGCTGCGGTCGGAGAGGAAAGAAAAAAGCCGTATCCCTGTGGCTGCGCCGAAAATCAGAACGGCCGCCTGTACGACAGGAAGGACTTCCTGCGCACAGAAGCGAAACTTCAGCTGCTGATGCGTGTAATCCACATTGAAGATCGAAAAGTCAGGCACAGCCGCCGTCGACACCGGGAAGAGAACGAGAAACGCGACAAGCCCCAGCAGCATCGGCGCCGCAGCCTGTCTCAGAGAGTTTTTAAAATCATGCGCCGCGATGCGTCCGCCCGTTTTTTCTTTTTTCACCGCTTTCACCTCACCGCGGTCCGGCTTCTTTTCACTGTATCCCGGATCACCTGCGGCACGGTCCGGCTCACTCGAAGAGATGTTCGATTTCATTTTCGTCCGCCTCGTTTTTCCCGAGAAAATACTGTTCCAGAGACTGTCCGCCGGTCTCCGGAATGACCAGCCTTTCCCCGTCGATCATTCCCACTTCATCCACAATATGTTCCAGTTCATTCAGATAATGAGACGTCACAATGACCAGCGCTCCGCGGTCTGACGCATAGCGCCGCAGGATCTTCGCCAGAATCCGGCGTCTGGCGATATCTAAGCCGTCAAAGGTCTCGTCTAAAAACAGATACCTGGGCATGACGGAAAGAGCCAGCAGCAGTCCCGTCTGGCGCTGCATCCCCTTGGAAAACCCGGCGATCTTCGCCTTCGGATCCAGTCCGAAGAGACGCAGCATCCGCTCATATACCCGGTCGTTCCAGGACGGATAATAGCCGCGGTACAGCCTGCGCATGCCGTCCGGCGTACTCTGAGGATCGAAAAACAGCTCCTCCGTCATCAGAAAAGACTCTCTCCGGTAGGCTTCATTTTCCTCTGTCGGCACGCCGTCGGACAGAATTGTCCCGCCGTCCGCCCTGTAGATGCCGGCGATCGTCTTGAGAAGCGTCGTCTTGCCCGATCCGTTGTATCCGATCAGCCCGTAAATCCTGCCGTCTTCGTAGACACAGCCGGCATCTTTCACCACAATATGACGTCCGTATTTTTTCGTCACGGATTTGAGTTCTATCATTTTTCTCCCTCAGCTGAAGATCTTATCCTGTCCCTGCTTCTTCCTGCGGAACAGAAGGAACAATACCACAGCCGCCGCGACGGCTGCCGCGGCGATGATAATCAGAATCACTGCGGTAAAGGAGCCGCTCTGCTGCGAAAGCTCTCCGTCGGTCAGGATATATGAAGAGCAGTGGTCGATATTGAAGGTGACATAGCCGTTTTCCACGGTGATATCCTCCGCCGTTCCTTCCTCTCCGCCGCATCGGTAGAGCTTCAGCGATTCTCCGTCGTCAAAGGCGGAAGATACCTTCACATACATCTCCGCTTCAGCCGGAAGTTCCCCCTCGTGATCAAAACGGAGATACAGCGCCGCCGTTCCGGAAAGCTGCTGTCTGTATTCCTGAGGAATCTCGTCAGAAATATCCAGATTCAGATCGAGATCCTCCGCCGCTTTCAGTTCTTTGCCGTCGAACGTCCAGGAGTACTCCACATTTTCTCCCTGTTTTTTCTGAAATGTCACAAAGCGCCGGTTATCGGCCGCTGCCTGCAAATGCGCCTTCACATCGGTATCCGGTCCCAGCGTCACAATCTCATAGACGCCGCGTTTTGTCGTCAGAACCTCGCTGTCGCTTCCGGACACACCGGTTTTCCCATCCGTTTCGCCGTTTTCATCCGTCTGCCCTTCGGTTCCGTCTCCGGTGCCGTCCTCCTGCGGTGTATCATCGGTAATCTGCGTCACCACGGCAGTATCCGGATCTTTCGCGCCGCTCTCACTGCCGGGCGCACCGCCGGACGGCGTCTCCTTCGTTCCGCCGGATGTTTTGGAGCCGGAGGAAGTGACCGTCACGGAGATCGTCTGGCTTGTATCTGTATACTGTCGCATACTTCCCGTAACGGTGATATTTGTCGTGCCTGCCGAAACGCCGCGTATTGTCAGCGTTCCGTTGGCGTATGAGGCGGAGGCTACGGAGGAATTTCCGGATACCGCCTTCACGTCGGAATAATATATCTGATACGTCGTCCCGCCGCAGGTACATTCTCCGTACTCATTGAGGCATCCTGTATTTCCGCAGCTCTGCGGGCATTCCGGCATGCCGCAGCCCGGCAGCTGCTGTTCGCTGATCGGATTTACCGTCACGGAGACGGACACGCTCTTTCCTTCCTGCACGCTGACGCTCGTCTGCCCCAGCTGCATGGAGACTGCGCCTCTGTTGAAATAGGCAAAGGAAGGTACCGTCATGATGCATTCGAGCAGCAGCACGATACAGACAACAGGTATGATTTTTTTCTTCATTTCAATATCACATCCTTTCGTATCATCTTCCGGTCATCCGTTCCAGAAACAGCGCCGCGATCTTACAGGCCTCCGCTCTGGTGGCTGTCTGTTCCGGCGCAAAACTGCCGTCATCCCTGCCGTCTATGATACCGGCCCGCTGCAGTCTGTTCGCCGCGTCTCTCGCATAAAGAGAAATCTCTTCCGCGTCGGAAAAGACAATCTGAGGCTCATCCTGCGAAAGAACGATTCCGCAGACGTCGGCGCACCGGCAGATGATAACCACCATATCCTGCCGCGTGACAGGATCCTGCGGACGGAATTCCGAAGAGGTAACGCCCTGTACGACGCCTTCTTCCGCGGCCCATGCCACATACGGCGCATGCCAGGAGTCCGCCGGCACATCATCAAACCGCTGTGCAGCCGAAGATCCGGATGCGGAAGATATTTCCGCACCGGCGACGCCTGCCATCATCTTCACAAATTCCGCTCTCGTCACCTGTACTTCCGGCTCAAATACCGAGCCGCTCTTTCCGCTGACGATGCCGCGTTCCGTCAGTTCGGCAACATAGCCGGCGTACCAGCTGTCTGCCGGTACATCGCTGTAGCCCGTCTCCGCCTCCGGTTTCGTTTCGTACTGTGATGCATCCACATACAGATCGATGCGGATGCAGTCTCCGCTCGTCTCATTGCGGTATCCGCCGTACGTTCCGTCGAGATTTGCCAGAGCTGCGACAAACGGTCCGCTGACATTCTTGACGAGCCCGATCTCCGTCTCAAATCCCAGAGCCGTCGCGTTCTGATTGAAAATGTTGTAATCCACATTTCCTTCCAGATCGTGATTGTGCTCCGGCAGCAGCGGATAGCCGTTCTTCGAAACCGCCAGGACGGGAACGACACCGCTTACGGAAAGGTCATCCGTCAGCTTGAGATAATAGCCGCTGTAATCTCCGTTCTCCGGAAAGAAATATCCGATATCGCCGATCTGTCCGAAGAGATCATTGTCCCGTCCGTACAGGACGGCAAATCCCTCTCCGTCCTTCAGCCCCGCCCGGCCGAGCAGCCACGGCATGCTGAGACCTTCAAAATAATCGCTGAATCCGCCCAGACCCATCGTATGCTTCGACTCCTCGTTTCCGGAAATTCCGAAATAATTGCCGAAAACCTGATCCGGATTCTTCACGATCATATCTTCGATCTCTTTCATCGTATAAGTGATTGTTCTGAACGCCTCAGCGTTTTCATCCGCCTGAGGATACCGGTTTTTATCCACAAAATTCACTGTGAAGACCGTATCCTGCATGTAATCCAGCGGTTCCCGCGTGTGAAGCCCGTAGTGCGGATCCGAAAGATCGTCCGCCGCGCTGACGAGGATTTTTCTCAGCCCGAAGACAGCAGACTCTTCTCCGTCCCGGATGATACTGACGGAAACCGGACTCTTTTCCTCATCTGCTCTGACGTCGTCCGCAGAGAGAATCGCCTTCGTCCCACCGCTTCTCAGCTCCGCAAGCGTCACAGATGCTGCGGCTTCCGTCTCTGCGGTGCGGAAAAACTGTATTACACCGCTGCCGTCCGCATCCTCCGGAAGGCTGCACATCTCCAGAAACGGCAGAAGATCGATGCCGCCGACAGTGATCGTCTTCTCTCCGTCCCTGACTCCGGCGGATATGCCGAGCCCGAGACTGTCCGCTTCCGCGATCTTCGCCAGATTCGAGGATGAAAAAATCTCTTCCTCCTGCAGCAGACTTCCGGTCAGCGTCAGAGGACTGCAGAGCCGGTTGGCATTGCCCACCGCGCTTTCCGCCGCTTTCTCCGCTGCGGATGCACTTTCCGATTCCGCCGGTCCGTCTGCGGCATACACGCCTGCCGGC
>CALXIZ010000002.1 GCA_944388495.1 uncultured Clostridia bacterium
AGCCGCTGCCGATGGCATTGAATTTCCATTCATTTCCGTTCTTGTAGAGTTCACCGAAGACGATCGCTGTCTCAATGGAAAAATCCTCTCCCAGATCGTAGCGCACCAGCTCTTCTCCGTTCTCTTCGTTGTAGATGCGGATAAAAGCGTTGTTCACCTGTCCGAAATTCTGCTGACGCTGCTCCGCATCGTAAATCGTGACGGTAAACGCAATCTTGCTGACCCCTGCCGGCACAGACGCCAGATTTACTTTAATCTGCTCGTCATCTCCGTCGCCGACGCCGGTAAGATTATCTCCCAGATGCTGTACGCTTCCGGACGGATCCGCCAGATTTCCGAAGAATATGAAATCCGCCTGATCGGGTACTCTGCCATTGTCGGCGAGCAGAAACGCAGCCGCGTCGAGATCAAAATCCCCGCCCGTATCAAACTGATTGACGTCCCAGCCGAGTCCGACGACTACTTTCTGCAGTCCCGGATTATCCTTGGTGAGACTCACTTTCTGTCCTTTCTGCAGTGAAATTGGCATTTTTTTATTCCCCCTTAAGCCACATCGATTCCGTAGTGAGCACAGAGCGCCGCCAGGCCGCCCTGGAAGCCGCTGCCGATGGCATTGAATTTCCATTCGCCGCTGTGACGATACAGTTCTCCGACGACGACCGCCGTTTCGATGGAGAAATCTTCTCCCAGATCATAGCGGATCAGTTCCTGGCCGGTCGATTCGTCCACGATACGGATAAAGGAATTCGATACCTGACCGAAATTCTGTCCTCTCGCATCGGAATCGTAAATCGTTACCGTAAATGCCACCTTTGAGATATTCGCAGGAATGAGACTCAGATCCACCAGAATCTGCTCATCATCTCCCTCGCCTTCTCCGGTGAGATTATCGCCCATATGCTGGACAGCTTCACTTTCATGAGTCAGATTACCGTAAAAGATGAATTCTTTTTCCGACGGACACTTACCGTCCTCTCCCAGCAGGAAAGCGGAAGCGTCCAGGTCGAAATCCGCTCCGGAATCGAAAGCATTGACGTCCCAGCCGAGACCGACCATGATCTTCTTCAGTCCCGGATTTCCCTTTGTCAGATCGACTTTCTGACCTTTCGTTAAGTTGATCGGCATAATTTTTTCCTCCTACTTCGCGTCAGGTATGTGATACTTCTGATTAAACTCATTCTTTATCGTCTCGAGCCGTGCCTGATCATCGATGCGCTTTTTGCGCGCCTCTTCCTGAATCCGCTGCGTCTCGTCGATACCGTTCATGATCGTGCGCCATGTCTTTTCGAGTGTCTCGATCTGAATCGAACTTCCGGATGCCAGACGTGCTGTCATCTTCGACTGCTCCGCCGTATTCTGAGCATTCTTGATCAGCATCTCGTTTGTCTTCTGATCCAGAGCCGCCATGGCCTCCGCCTGAATCTTCTGCCGCTTGAGCAGCATCGCCTGCGCCAGAGCCTGTTTAAAGACAGGCAGTGTGACGATAAAGGCGGAATTTATCTTTCTTACGAGATTGATATTGCTGAATTCCATCATCTTGATCATCGGAATCGACTGCATAGCCACATTTTCCGCCATTCTCAGATCCTGTGTTCTCTGTTCGAGCATCATCAGCGCCTGCTGAAGATTCTGAAGCTCAAACCGGATCGAATTGTCTCCCGTCGACTCCATGTCTGCCTGCCGCTGCGCGATGTACGCCTCCAGTTCGCGGCATCCCTGTTCGCCGGCCAGAATATATTTGACAAGCTCATGATAATAGGCCACATTCGCGTCAAACATCTGTGCCAGCTTTTTATTCGACTGTTTTATCTCTGATTCGTACTGTTTGAGCTGGACATAAATCTTATCCACCTCGTCTCCCATCGTCTTATACTTTGCAAGCAGCTTTTCCAGCTGTTTTTTCAGGTTTCCGAACAGCTTGCCGAAAAGACCCGGCTTTTCCTTTATTTCGTCGATATCAAACTGCGACATGATTTTTGTCAGAGCCTTCAGCATCTCGCTCGAATCATCGAGCTGAGACATATTCATACTGTTGAGCACCACGTCGGAAGCCTTTGAAATCTCATCCGCCGCTTCGGAGCCGAAGGAGACGATCGTCTCCGGATTATATACCTCGATCTGACTCGCCAGAGCATCGACCTCCGGAGAGTTGACGAGCTGCAGACTCATCTGCTCCCGGTCCGCCGCGATATCATATTCTTCAAATACCGGTTCTTCCTCTGCCGGCGGTACGTTCTGCGGCATCGCCTGTACGGGCGTCTGCTGCGCCGCCTTTCCAAAATCAATTCCCATTTTTTTACCTCTTATTTATAATCTCTGTCTCTGAATTATATTATCTTCATTATTCGTCTCTGCCGCTGCTTCCGCACTTTCTCTCTGTCCGCAGAGACGCCGGAATACTCACTGTCTTCTGTTGAAAATTCTGTCCATCCATGACAGATGGCCGTCGGGAGACATTCTGCTGAAATCCGGAACGGTCAGATCGTAGACATAATCTCCGATCAGATGTTCCTCCATGATCCCTGTGCTGAAATACTTCTCCACGCACTGATAGCCCGTAGGCACGAAAAATACGACATCGAAGCCTATGAGATTCAGAAACGCCGCGAGTATGGTGTCTTCCAGGGAAATGACAGATTCCGCCGTGTTGATATAAATCAGCTTCGGATTTTTCTTCGTAAAATCGAATCCCTGAATCAGCCGCAGAATGTCTTTTTCCAGATTGAGCACCACAGCGACGATGGTATATTCGGTTCCGTTTTCAAAAGTGCCCCGGATCAGCCTGCGGTCGATGAGCATCTGAAGCTTTTCCAGTATATGCTCCTGCACCTCTTCTCTGAGAAAGCCGTAACGGTAGCAGGAATGGGACTTCAGCTTCGCTTTCTGTATCTTTCCGTTGCGGAAAAAATCGGATACATGTGCTTTCACTGGATTCCTGTCCTCCGGCCGCAGAAACGGCGCCCGGCTGATGACAAAGCTGTTCGGAGTCACCAGTTTTCTGATGTCCGCCCAGTACTTCTGAACCTGCCCTTCTTTTACTCCCGACACTTTTGCAAAAATGACAGGCACATCCACTCTGTCCTCCGCTGCCCGGAAATTCGGCCGGTACTTCACCTCTTCATCCCAGAGAATTCCGATCTCTTCATAAGTCGACTGCAGCGTCACAGACACCGCCTTCTGATACTGGTGATCACGATACATCCCGGAATCCTGATACAGAATCGTATCCAGCTCCCGCTCCGCCTGATACGCGACGGTAGACATTCTGAGCTGTGAATCTTCTCCCGGAAAATGATCCACCTTCAGAGAATCGTCATACGAAATCTCATAGAGAATCGCATCCTGAAGACAGCACGGCCTGCTCCTGTCCGGCACAAGGATCAGAACATCCGCCGGAAGTCCGGTCAGATATCTCAGAAATGCGGCCTCATGCTGATCACGGCATCCGCCCAGACAGAGAAAGCAGCTGATATCGCCTTTCTTCCATCCGCGGAACAGATCTCCCTGATAACGCCTGATCCAGCACAGCAGATAGACTGCGCGGTTTGTCAGACGGCTGAGATTCATGTCCTCCTGCTTTTCTTCCTCCAGCATAAAAGTGACAAAAGCGGAACGCATGATTTTCTGAAGCTCCATATTTTCAGGAAATATGATATTCTTCGTCAGATCGGCGATCATCCGGTCCGCCTTGTCATAATTTCCTCTCTGCACGGCTCCGATCTCGGCAACCGAAGGCTTCGGCACGCCTCCCTCCGAGACGACCATGCGGCGGCCCGCCTGCTTCATATCAGACTGAAATTTATACAGATCGTTCAGATACGTCATCCTGTCCCATACACCGCTGATGCGAAGAAAACAGTTGCAGAAGACATCTTTGCGCTCTCCGCGCTGATCCGCCGGACAGAGGACATCCTCCAGCCCTTTTCCGCTGATCCATACGTTCGTGAGAGTCATTCTCTGCGGAGCCGCTCCTCCTGTACTTCCGGCGTAAAGCGCCGCATCTCTCTTTTTCTGTTCCAGACTTTCACGCAACGATTTCAGACTGAATCCCTGCGGAAAGGAGGAAAGACCCGGCATATCGAGCGGGCGCGACAGCTGTGAGGACGGATCCAGACGCTGATAAGCTCCGTCTCCCTGATACTGCAGAAGTACGATATCGCAGCCGGCTTTCGACAGAACGGACAGAAAATTCAGCTCGTGCGCATTTACGCTGCCTTCGTAAAGAATTTTAGGCACTTCCTCCTGTCCCAGCCGGTTTGCCACCTGTTCAAAGCGGTAGTAAAGCCAGCACATATATTTGATAT
>CALXIZ010000003.1 GCA_944388495.1 uncultured Clostridia bacterium
AGCAGAAGCTCATGGAGAACCGTGAGAAGTTGACGGATGCGGCATTCAGGAAGGCTTTTGCTGCTGCAGAAAGCATAGAGAGCCTGTTTTCCGTTTCGGATAAGATGCTCCGGGTAATAGCGTATATATTCGAAAAGCTGGAAGAGGTAACGCCGCTTATGCTGCAGAAACTGCTGTATTTCATCCAGGGCGTTTACTCGGCATTGTATGCAAGACCGATCTTTGAAGAGGATTGCAGGGCGTGGGTTCATGGTCCGGTTTATCCGGAGGTGTATGAGCTGTTCCGGGATTTCAAATATAATCCGATCGATGACGCGCGGTTCGCGCTTCTGGAAGGAACGGGAGGTGCCCTGACGGATGACGAGAAGAGAGTGATTGATCTTGTTGTAAATACGTTCGGAATGTATGGCGGGAAGGTATTGGAGAGAATCACGCATAATGAGGCTCCCTGGATGGAAGCGAGAAAAGGATATGGCGACAGTATTCCTTCCAGTGAGCTTCTGCCGAAAGAAAGGATTATGAAGTATTATATCCTGATTAACCAGAAATACGGTATAGATACGGAGGACGGACTACGGGCATATATTCATGACATGCTTGGTAAGGCATCATAATCCATAATAGCTGAATCAGGATTAGATAGTCAGTTCATGAGGCTCAGAAGAATTAATGGTACTGTAAAGTAAAAATGAAAAGATAGGACCCAAAATCAGCTAATATCTCTACGCAACGAGTGGAAGCTCCCGTTTACGCTTTTTTGATAGTTTCAGGCCGGCCCGCTGAGCCGGGGTAAGACCGTTCAAGGCGGAATGAGAGCGGACGAAGTTGTAGAAGAAGAGCAACATGGAAACCAGGTTGTTGGCGGAAGCAAAGGATGTAAACCTCTGTTTCGGTTTGTACCAGGCTTTGAACTGCTGAGGACTGAGGTAAAAAACGGGGACAAATCTGGTTTCGCTGTCCGGAATGAGCCGGAGGTAGTATTTGCGGCCCCGGATATTCATCACGGTATGGAGGAGCAGTATGAAAACAGTCAGAGTAGCGGCAGCGATTATCATACAGGACGATAAGGTATTCGCCACCCAGAGAGGCTACGGTGCCTTTAAAGACGGATGGGAATTTCCCGGCGGAAAGATCGAAGACGGAGAGACACCCCGGGAAGCCCTCGTAAGGGAAATAAAGGAAGAGCTGGACACCGAGATTGAAGTGACGGACTTTCTGGAAACCGTGGAATATGATTATCCGGACTTTCATCTGTCCATGGACTGCTTTTTCTGTACGATACGGTCCGGTGAGCTCGTGCTGAAGGAGCATGAAGCTGCCAGGTGGCTGACGGCGGAGACGCTGGACAGTGTGGAATGGCTGCCGGCGGATCTGGGGCTGGTAGCGGATATTAAAAAGTATCTGACGGATCGGAAGACAGGATCAGGATGATTGTCAGACGGATCGGATTAATGAAAGGAAAGATTACGAAATAATGACGGTTCCGTACCCGGGAGTCACGGGGGAATGATGCCTTTTTTCCAGAGTCTGTTCTCCGCTTCGCGGATTATATTTTCCGTCTCATACAGCGCCATGGCAGGTGTTTTCTCCTGTCTGACCACATAAGCAATCAGCATTTTCGTTACGATAGATGAGGAACCGGAACGTTCTATCAGTTCCAGGGCTTTCTCCAGCGTCCGTCCGGAAAATCCGCATTTTTCCAGTTTTTTTCTTTCTTTGGTCAGATTGCTCATTTCATCGCCCTCCGATACGTTTTGTTTCTGTTGATCGGTATAGAGTCACTTCCCTGCCGACCTCAGTATATCGTTCTGTTGTAAAAACCGGAAGTAGATCAGCGTTGATCTGTGTAAAATTTTCCTATGTATTGTAAACCTACAGGTAAGGTTTACTAAAGTTTACACATGTCTTGACACCTGACAATAACAGTGATACAATGGCGTCGTTTCATAAGAAATCGATGCAGGACGGAGATGGAAGACAGATGGATGAATTTTTTGATGTGGTGATTGCGGGTACCGGTGCGGCGGGGCTTTACTGTGCCCTGAATCTGCCGGAACGTATGACGGTGCTGCTTCTTACGAAGCGGAAAGCGGAGGACAGCGATTCTTTTCTTGCTCAGGGAGGGATCTGCATGCAGCGCGGAGAATCCGACTATGAACTCTATATGGAGGATACTCTGCGGGCAGGCCATTATGAGAACGACAGAAGGGCGGTGGATCTGATGATCCGCTCGTCCAACAGCATTCTCCGGGACCTTATGCACCGGGGCGTGCGGTTTGCCCGGCACGCGGACGGAAGTCTGGATTTCACCCGGGAAGGAGCACATTCCCGCCCCCGGATTCTTTACCATAAAGATGTGACAGGCCGGGAGATCACGCAGACGCTGCTGGATGCGGTACTGAAGCGGGACAATCTGATTCTGCGTGAGGATACGACGATGCTTGACCTGATCACAGACGGTACGGTCTGCGGCGGTGTCGTCGCCGCAGGTGCGGACGGCGTTCCCTATACGGTGGGAGCCGGAGCGGTGGTACTGGCCTGCGGGGGCATCGGAGGTCTGTTTGAAAATTCCACTAATTTTCCGCATATCACGGGCGACGCTCTTGCTATGGCCATGCGGCGGGGAATTCCGGTGAAACATCTCGATTATATACAGATACATCCGACGACACTTTATTCGAAGAAACCGGGGCGTCAGTTTCTGATTTCGGAGTCCGCCCGCGGGGAGGGAGCTCTGCTCTATGACAAAAACGGCCGCCGTTTTACTGATGAGCTGCAGCCGCGGGATCTTCTGAGTGCCGCGATTCATGCGCAGATGGAAAAGGACGGCACGGATTTCGTCTGGGAGGATCTGCGTCCGCTGGGCCGGGAGACGATACGGACTCATTTTCCGAATATATGTGATCGTTGTAAAGATGAGGGGTACGATGTGTTCCGGGAGCCCATCCCGGTTGTGCCGGCACAGCACTATTTTATGGGCGGCATTCGGGTGGATCTGAGCAGCCGCACTGCTATGCCGCGGCTCTACGCCTGCGGTGCAATCAGCTGCAACGGTGTACACGGGCGCAATCGCCTTGCGAGCAATTCTCTGCT
>CALXIZ010000004.1 GCA_944388495.1 uncultured Clostridia bacterium
CGGAGATTTTTTATGATGAAAAGGCGCAGGCTCCGCATTTCCGTTATGAAAACGGCGGAATATCTCACGAGGTGTGGTTTGAAGACGTCCGCAGCCTGCGGGCGAAGCTCGGGCTGGTGCGGGAATACGGCCTGCGCGGCGCGGGATACTGGCAGATCATGAGGCTGTTTCGTCCCGGCTGGATTCTGACAGGCGACACCTTTCGGGTTGTGAAGGGAGGGATATAAAAATATTATGCGGCAGAAAGGCGGCAGAATCTGAATAGAAAAAAACACTCCGGGTATTGAAAACAGGGACGGAATATCGGACAGCCTGTGGAAAAGGTGCGATATCGGCGCAGAAATTGCGGAAATACAATATTATTTCATTTCCTGTGATAAAAACAGCATCATCCTGCCGAGAAAATGTTAAAATATAATTAAAGAAGAAAATGGAAGAAAGAAGGCTGCAATATGTTTTGCGCAAATGGGAAAATCTTCTGTGAAACGCGGAAAAAACTGCGGGAGAACAGGGCAAAATGCATGAAAGGAGGTCATGACAATGAAACATGCGGAATATGCTCCGGAGTCCGTTTTTAATGTAAATTACGACGGAAGATCGATGGTCATTTTAAGCTGCGGCGACCATGAATCACATGAGATTGTCGTTCCTCCGACGATCAACGGAGCTCCTGTGACGGGGATCGGAAACGGTGCGTTTTCCTTCTGTCATGAGATGAGACGGATTATACTGCCTGACACGGTGACATTTATTGAAAATGCGGCCTTCAGGGGCTGCGTCAGTCTCGTGGATGCCGTGCTTTCCAAAGAGCTCAGATCGATCGGCTCTCTGAGCTTTGCCGGATGTTCAAAGCTGAGAAGGGTTATGCTCCCGAACTGTCTGGAGCGTTTTGAGATCAACTCCTTCCGCGGATGCGAGGAGCTGAGAGAAATCGTCGTCTATCACCGGGAGCGGCAGGAATATATCCGTTTTGCCGTTTCTTCAGAGGCGGAAGCCGCGATCTGGCTTTATCTGCGGGGCGTGCTGCGGGCGACAGATCCCTATGATGCTTATATGGACAAATATGACGCCACATTTCTTGAGATCAAGGGAGAATATGACACCTACAATATCGCCGTCTCACGCCTGAGAAATCCGGTGGATCTTTCTCCTGAGCATCGCAAGATCTATGAGGATTCCCTGAGCGGCGCCGTGCCTCAGATCATAAGGCAGGACAGGGTGGAGAGACTGACGGCTATCGGAGAACTGGGCTGTATCAAAGAGGAATCGCTTGACGAATACATTCATACTGCGAGCAGAATCGGAGGCGGATGTATCGCCTATCTGCTGGAATATAAAAACAGAATCGGAAAGAATAACGGTTATGACTTTTCGCTGTGATCCGAAATGTCCGCTGTCATAAAAAACGGAGCGGGCAGGGAGAATCAGCTGTGTCCGGGAGGGACTGGAAAATGGTGAGAAAAAATGGCTGATAAATATTATACGGACGGAAAAACAGAGACTGCGGAGGAGCGCGCGGAGCGGATCCGGGAGGAAGCGAAACGGATCGCTTCTCAGATTCTCGTTCTGACGAGAAACGGGCTTTTTGTCTCGCTGCGTTTTCTCGATCTGGCTCTCTGCCAGTTTGAATATCTCAGCACGGATAAGATGAAAGGCATCTCGACGACGGGTCAGCATATCGTGTATAACAGCCAGTATGTGATCGAAAGATACATGAGAGACAGACAATCGCTTTCCAGAGATTATCTTCATATGGTGCTGCACTGTATTTTCCGGCATCCTTTCGTTTCGGAAAATCTCAACGAGGAGTACTGGAATCTCGCGACCGATATCGCTGTGGAAACGATCATCGACGAGCTGGATCTGAAGCAGACCGCGACGCAGGACCGGGATGAGATTTCCGCGGAGGTCGCACGGATCAGGGAAATGACGCGTCAGATCACGGCGGAACGCATCTATCAGATACTCCTCGGAGGAGGGGTTTCAAACCGGGATATCGAGCGCTGGAAGAAAGTCTTTTGCCGCGATGATCACCGCATCTGGTGGGAGATAGCAAAGCAGATCGCCGAAGAGATGGAGCGGCGCAGAAAGGAAGAACAGGAGCAGTCGCAGCAGGAGGAGTCACGGAACCGTCCGCCTGATGAAGAGAGGATCGATGAGGATCAGGAAAAAGGAGAAGAGAGTGAAGATGACGGACAGGATGAGGAAAGCGGCGCGGAGGATGAATCCGGTGCGGAAGATGAAGAAGATACGGAGGACGGTGAAAGCGGTCCGGACGATGAGGAAGCCGGTGAAGACGGTGAAGAAGACGGCGGGGAATCTCAGCAGGACGGCGGGGAAAATTCCGAAGAGGACGGAGCGGATGATTCTGACGGCGGCGGAGAGGACGAAGAAAGCGGTGAAGAGGATTCCGGAGAGGAAGGCCTTTCGGAAGAAGAGTTCGAAGACGAATACAGCAGCACTCCGGGTCAGACGATGGAGCGGGAAAATCCGGACGATATTGCCGATCCGGATTCCGATACGCAGGAAAGTGACAGACAGAATAATGACGACGGCAGCGGCGGCGGAAAGCCGGATGAAAACCCGCGCCAGTCTGATGAGGAAGGCTTTTCCAGGAAAAATGATCAGACGGGAGAGGGGCTAGAAGGCAGCGACGATCATCATAAACCGGAAGATAAAAATAACGGAGCCGATTCCTTAAGCGGCAGCACGGACGAGGGACGGCGCGACGACAGCGGCGGAGAAGATCCTTTCGGAGAAGAGCAGAGAGGATCGAACAGTGCTCTCGGCGAGGGCGGAAAAAATACGAGGTCGCAGGGACAGCAGGGACAGAAGTCCGCGGGTACCGGCGGCGGAGGAGACGGCTCTCAGTCAGCCTGGCAGCACGATTCAGGCGGAGCAAACCGCAGAGGCGACGGAGAGAAGAACGAAGATGACCGCAGGCGTCTGGAAGGCAGCGTCAGTCCGGAAGACGAACAGGAGATTTCCTCCGATGATCAGAAGCGCGAGGAGGCGGTGCCGACGGAAGCTTCTTCCGAGAGGGATGACGAGGAAAAAGAGCCGTCTTTCATGCACGGGGAATCCGACAGAGAGGCGCTGAAGGATAAGTGGAAAGATATCAGCGAGCGGATGCTGGTGGATCTGCAGACCTCCTCAAAGGAATGGGGAGAAAAATCGGATACGATGCTGCAGGGTGTGAAAAAGCTGAACCGCGATAAGTATGATTATTCCACTTTCCTGCGTAAATTTGCCACGATGAGAGAGGATATCCAGATCAATCCGGATGAATTTGATTATGTCTACTACACTTACGGAATGCAGAGATACGGCAATATTCCTCTGATCGAGCCGCTGGAATACAAAGAGGTGAAAAAGGTCCGGGATTTTGTCATCGCGATCGACACCTCGGGCTCCTGTGCCGGCGAAGTGGTGCAGAAGTTCCTGGACAAGACGTATTCTCTCTTTACTCAGCAGGAAAACTTCTTTAAGAAGATAAATCTGCACATCATTCAGTGCGATGCGGAAATTCAGAGCGATGTGAAGATCACCTGCCGTCAGGAATTCGACGATTACGTCAGAGATCTGGAATTCCGCGGATTCGGAGGGACGGATTTCCGTCCGGTCTTCGAATATGTGAATGAACTTATCGAGCAGGGAGAATTTGACGATCTGAAAGGGCTGATCTATTTTACCGACGGAAACGGGACGTATCCGAAGCGCCGTCCGCCGTATGAAACAGCGTTTGTATTTGTCGATGACGACGAATTTGAATATGAAGTCCCGGGCTGGGCGATGAAACTTGTTCTCGAAACGACCGACATCATGGAGGAGGTTCTTATATGAATATAAAAGAAGCAAAAGACGAAATACAGCGTGCCATCACGTCGTATCTGATGAAAGACGAGTTCGGCGAATACAGGATCAGCCGTGTGCGTCAGCGTCCGATCCTTCTGATCGGCGATCCGGGTATCGGCAAGACGGCTATCATGGAACAGATCGCTCAGGAACTGGGAATCGGTCTGGTATCCTATTCCATGACTCATCATACCCGTCAGAGCGCCATCGGTCTGCCGAAGATCGAGACGAAGGTATACGACGGTCAGGAATATATGGTGTCGGAATATACGATGAGTGAAATCATCGCTTCGGTCTATGACTGCATCGAAGAGACAGGTCTGAAAGAAGGAATTCTCTTTCTGGATGAGATCAACTGTGTTTCGGAAACGCTGGCGCCCGCCATGCTCCAGTTTCTCCAGTATAAGACGTTCGGCAGGCACAGAGTGCCTGACGGATGGGTCATCGCCACAGCCGGCAACCCGCCTGAACACAATAAATCGGTCCGCGAATTCGATATCGTTACGCTGGACCGCGTGAAAAAGATCGTCGTCGAGCCGGATTACGGAGTCTGGAAGGAATATGCGTATAAAAAGGGCATTCATGCGGCGATTACCACGTATCTCGATATCAAAAAGAGCGATTTTTACAGGATCGAGAGTACGATTGACGGAGTTCAGTTCATGACGGCCCGCGGCTGGGAGGACCTTTCCACCATGATTAAGCTTTATGAGGAACAGGAGTACAAGGTGGACGAGAATCTGATCGGTCAGTATATTCAGCATGAAAAGACAGCAAAGGAATTTGCGATCTATTATGATCTTTACAACAAGTATAAATCGGATTATCAGATTCAGAATATTCTCGACGGAACGTATTCCGACGAGATCAGGCAGAGAGCTTCCAATGCGAAGTTTGATGAACGTCTGACGCTGATCGGTCTGCTTCTCGAAGCGGTAAATGAGCATATCAGAAAGGACGTGGAGACAGAGGATTATGTGACGGATCTCCACAAGCTGCTGAAGGAGCTCAAGATCGTCTGCGGAAGAGCCGACCGGAACAGGGAGAATATCGATACGATTCTTGGCAAGTATATCGTGGCGCGCACGGCTTCCTACCGGGAGGAAAAGCGGAGCACTGTTCTTTCCGCCGAGAGAGAGACGATACTGAGAAAGGTCATTCTGGCTGTCGAGGGCTATAAGAATGCTCTGATGCAGGAAGGAGTGACGGATCTTACCGACGGCTTCGAATATATCCGGGAGTCCTTCGGCCAGACGGTAGCGGAGATGAAGCAGCATCTGTCCGATACGCAGTTCATGCTGGACAATATGTTCCGCTTCATCGAAGACGTGTTCGGAAGCGGCCAGGAGATGCTTGTCGTGGTGACAGAGCTCACCGTAAATTACCATTCGGCGAAATTCATCAGCCGCTACGGATGCGAAAAATATTTCGAACACAACAAGGAACTGCTGGTATACGAACGTCAGCAGGAACTCCTGTCGGAGATCATGCTCTTAAACGATGCGGATGAAATCGATCTGTCCGTGCTCTGATGTAATTGCGGCATATCGGAAAGCCGCCGTCTGAAAAGGACGGAAAAAATACGGCAGAGATCGAAAGACAGGAAAATATGCCTGTTTTCAGAGAGCGCCCGTCCTCACCTTCCCGGTGAGAACGGGCGTATTTTTTTCATTGCGGAAAAATTCAGGCGAGTGCGGATAATTTATTTCGGACGGGATGAAGAGCCTGTGAGATTGAAAATCACAGTACCGGTAAGAATCGCAGCAATTCCGGCAGCGTGATACCAGTAGAATGATTCGTGAAGGAAAACGGTACCGGCGAGAATGCTGACGATCGTTCCCACGTTGTTAAACAGTCCCACGCGTACAGCCTGCAGAGTTTTCAGCGCCCGGGCGGAAAGCAGGGAGCTGATAAGAGAGGAAAGGACGCCGAGGAAGAGGACGGAGAGGGTAAAGGACGGTGAGAGGAAGGGTCTGAAGAAATCTGTGAGCGTTCCGGCGGCTGTATGCTTTGCCGCAGCGATGATATTGAAAAAAAGAAAGGCTGTAATATTCATAACGCAGGCTATGGCAAGAGGAGAATAGTCTCTGCTGAGTCTGCGGACGAGCACGTTGTAAAAGGCGAGGGAAACCGCAGAGATCAGGATGAGAAGAAAACCGGAAAAACGGTATCCTTCAAGACTGAAACCGTTCATTATATTGATGAAAATCACTCCTGATACGGAGAGCAGCATGAAAACGGCCTGTGTTACGCGAATCTTTTCTTTCAGAAGAATTCCGGCGACAAGGAGCGTCAGAATCGGAACGACGGCGTAAATGATCCCGGCCTGAGAAGAAGAGATCTGCGTCATGCCGAGCGTCTGAAAGAAAAAGAAACAGAGAGGGTAAGCGATACTGTAAGGAAGAATTTTAAGAAAATCGCGGGGCCGGATCCCGAGACTGCCGGGGCGGATCAGCATGAAGACCGCGACAGACAGAGCTGCCAGTGTGAAACGGTGAGCAAGGAGATCCATGGTATCCGCGCTCTGCAGGGCGATTTTCAGAAACATGAAGGAAAATCCTGTAATCAGCGACTGCAGCGTGATAGCCGCGTATGCTTTTATCGTATCTGTTCTGTTGATATCTGTCATAATAGATACCTCCTTCTTATCTGCAGAATAAGTATACCACGAAGAACAGAAAACTGCGATCCGCAGGAAAATATCCTGCGAACCGCAGTTTTTCAGCACTTTTTCAGCGTTTTCCGCATGCGGATTACATAATTGAATGTATCCGGAAAAAACAGATTAATTAATTAATTAATTAATTGGCTGCAGCTGCAGCTGCCTTCGGCGGTTTCGGCAGTTTTACGATCGCATGAGTAGGGCATTCTTTTACGCACATGCCGCAGTTTTTACATTTGACAGGATCGATGACAGCCTTATTGTTTTCAACCTTGATGGCATCAAATTTGCATACTTTGACACATTTGCCGCAGGCAATACAGCCGGCTTCGCAGGCCTTCCTCGTGACGGCTCCCTTATCCGTGGAGCTGCATGCCACATAGGTGAGATTGTGGCGCGGCACCATGGTGATGATGCCGTTCGGACAGGCCTTTACGCAGGCTTTGCATCCGAGACAGTTATTCCGGTCAACCCAGGCGACGCCGTTTACGACGCCGATGGCGTCAAACTGACAGGCCTCGACGCAGTCGCCGTAGCCGAGACAGCCGTGTCCGCAGGCTCCGGCTCCGCCGTACAGTGTCTTTACCGCCTTGCAGGAAGGAATGCCGTCGTATTCAAAGATCTTATTCGTCTTGTTATCATATCCTCCGCAAAGGACGACAGCATATTCTCCTTCGGCGGATCCTGCCTCCACGCCCATGATGCCGGCGAGAAGCGCGCTCACGGCAGGACCTCCCACAGGACAGAGATTGATGTCAGCACCGTCGTTTACGATGGCGCTGGCATAATCCGAGCAGCCGGCAAATCCGCAGCCGCCGCAGTTGGCGCCCGGAAGTGCCTCCGTCAGCTGTTCCACTCTTTCGTCCGCCGGAACAAACATGATTTTCGCCGCGATGGTGAGGAGGACGCCTGCCACGATACCGGTGACACAGACGATAAGTATCGGAGTTAAATATACCATATCTTGCAACCTCCTAACCGAAAATACCTTCGACGACGCCGCTGAATCCCATGAAGGACACCGAGAGGATCGACGCGGCGATCAGTACGGAAGGAACACCCTTCAGCACTTCCGGAATATCGGAATTTTCCATTTTGCCGCGGATACCCGCAAAGAGAACCATGGCGAGCAGGAAGCCGATGCCGGCGCCGAAGGAATTGGCGATAGATTCTATGAAATTATAGCTGCTGTCGATATTGTTTACAGTCACACCCAGTACGCAGCAGTTGGTCGTGATCAGCGGCAGATATACGCCCAGCGAACGGTAAAGCGGCGGCATATATTTTTTGAGCGCCAGCTCCACCAGCTGTACGAGAGCCGCGATGACGAGAATGAATACGACTGTCTGCATATAGCCGATATTGAAACGGTCCAGGAGGAACGTCTGGATCGGCCATGTCGCTACGGTAGACAGAACCATGACGAAGGTGACGGCAAGCGACATGCCGACAGCGGAATTCAGCTTTTTCGATACGCCGAGAAACGGGCAGATTCCCAGGAACTGCGCGAGTACGTAGTTGTTGACGAGGATAACGCCCATGATGATGATAAAGAGCTGTGTCATCATTATCTATCTCCTCCTTTCGCAGTCTGAGAGTCTGTTGCGGCCTGAGAGTCAGCCGGAATCTGCGTATCTGATGCAGTCTGCTGTTCAGCTGCGTCAGATGCGGAATTCAGCTTTTCCTCGGCTTTTTTCTTCGCTTCCGCCTTTAAGGCTTCGATTCTTCTGGCTTCTTCCTCCGCAGCACGGATGGTTTCCGGATCCCCCGGACAGCCGGAACAGCTGAACTCGCGGTTCATCTTGCCTCCGGTGATTTTGTTGACGATCGCCGTCAGGATACCGAAGACGAAGAATCCGCCGGGCGCGAGGATAAAGATGCTCATCGGCGTGATGAGATCGGTCGTCACTTCCATGCCGAGAACCGTACCGGAGCCGAGGAATTCGCGGATCGCGCCCATGACGAAGAGAGCGAGCGTAAATCCGAGCCCCATGCCGATGCCGTCGAGAGCGGAATCGATGACGGAATTTTTGCTGGCAAACATCTCGGCTCTGCCGAGGATGATGCAGTTTACTACGATAAGAGGAATATATAATCCCAGGGATGCGTTCAGATCCGGCAGATAAGCCTGCAGCAGAAACTGAACGACGGTGACGAATCCTGCGATGACGACGATATAGCACGGGATTCTGACTTTATCCGGGATGATATCTTTCAGCAGAGAGATAACGATATTGGAACAGACCAGTACAGCCATCGCGGACAGTCCCATACCGGCTCCGTTGAGCGCGGAAGTGGATGTGGCGAGGAACGGACAGGTTCCCAAAAGCAGCACCAGAGTCGGGTTTTCTTTGATAATACCCCTGGTGAGGATTCTGAGCTTTGATTCTTTTTCCATTAGTTGCTACCTCCCATCTCTTCATAAGCTGCGAGTGCGGACTTGACTGCGCCGTACACACCGTCGGAGGATACTGTGGCTCCGGTGACCTGATCCACCTGGCTGTCGTCCTTGATGCTGTCGACATCGTCCAGTCCGGTCAGACCCTGATACTGTTTCAGATAGTCAGGTTCCATCGCTTTCGTTCCGAGTCCCGGTGTGTCGGCATGTTCCGTTACGGTCACACCGGTGACGGCGCCCTCGGGATCGATCCCGACCATGACGGTCATCGTACCGCCGAAGCTGGAGTTCTGCGCTGTTACGACGACACCGGCTCCGTTGTCCGCTGTGTAATACTCTGTCACGCCGTCAGGGAGAGATCCGTCTGCAGGTGTAAACGAATCAGCTTCAGGCAGAACCTGCATCCGGGCGGCGTCCGCCGTCTCTTTATTGATCTGTTCGATCTGCGGAGCTGTGATCTGATAAGTAACGGCGAGAGCACCGGAAATCACGAGGCAGATGATAAACAGAATGATAGTGGATCCGTACATCCCGTCGCGGAAAGATACCGCTTTCGATTTTGGCGTATTGCTCATTATTTATCCGCACCTCCTTCCGCAGCGGCTTTCTTTGCCGCCTGGCCTGCAGCTTTTTTCGCCTCTTTGGCCGGATTTCCGTAGAGTCTCTTTTCACAGAAACGGTCGATATGAGGCGTCAGAATATTCATGAGAAGGATCGCGAAGGAGACTCCTTCCGGATAAGCTCCGAAGAGACGTATGATCATCGTGATCAGCCCGCATCCGATACCGAAGATAATCTTGCCGGATGCGGTGGAAGGCGTCGTCGCATAATCGGTAGCCATGAAGAAAGCACCGAGCATGGCGCCGCCGGCACAGATCTGCCAGAGCGGATTGACGCCGGCGATCAGGGAGATGACAGCGATCGTTCCGAGGAATGCCGCAGGTGTCGCTATGGAGATAACTCTCATGACGATGAGGAAGATACCGCCGATCAGCAGCGCCAGAGCGCAGACCTCACCCATGGATCCGCCGATTGTTCCGAGGAACATCTGCTTCAGGGAGAACATGGATTCCGCCTCTGCGGCGCCGCTTTCATTAAATACGCCCAGAGGCGTCGCAGATGTGACGGCATCCGCCGCACTGAAAATCCGTCCCTGATTCGGATCGGCCCAGGTCGTCATATCTGTCGCAAAGGAGACGAAAAGGACGATTCTGGCCGTGATCGCCGGATTGGCGAAATTCTGGCCGAGACCGCCGAAGCACTGCTTTACGATGACGATAGCGACGAAGGAACCGATCACGCCCTGCCAGTAGGGGAGCGTGACAGGAACATTCATCGCGATGAGCATGCCGGTGACGACAGCGCTCATATCACCGGCCGTCGACGGTTTCTTCAGAATTTTTTCAAAAGCCCATTCGAAAAATACGGCGGATACCACGCACACCAGAGTGAGCATCAGCGCGCGGAAACCGAAAATGTAAACGGAAGCGATCAGTGACGGCAGAAGCGCGATGATAACCAGCGTCATGATCTTGGTCGTATTGATGGAATCTGTAATATGAGGATTGGAAGTGACAAGCAGATTCCCGTTTTTAAATGTTTTCATATCAGATACCGGCCTCCTTTACCATATCCTTCGAGAGCGTATTGATAAATGCGAGAGGCTTTTTCGCAGGACAGACGTAAGAACAGCTGCCGCAGCTCATGCATTCCATGATCTTCAGATCTCTGAGACGTTCGAGATCGCCGGCTTCAAAGGCTTTGGCGAATTCCTTCGGCATAAGACCCACCGGACAGCCGCGGTAGCATCTGCCGCAGTTGATGCACGGTGTCGGCTCCGAAAGCTTTGCCTGTCTCTCGTCAAAAAACAGTACCGCACCGGTGTTTTTTACGAGAACGCCTCCGTCGCTGTTTTGCGCTTTTCCCATCATAGGGCCGCCTGCAATGATCTTTTTCGGATCGGAACGGTAGCCGCCGCAGAATTCAGCGAGATCGTAATATTTCGTTCCCACGGGAGCGATGACATTGGAGGGAGAAGCGACAGCTCCGCCTGCGACAGTGACCGTTCTCTTTACGAGAGGCATGCCGGTGCGGAAATATTCTCCGAGCGCCATGATCGTAGTGACGTTCGACAGGATACATCCGACGGAAGCCGGCAGCTGTCCCGCTTTCAGCGTTTTGCCGGCTGTCTCGTGTATCAGGACTCTCTCCGCGCCCTGAGGGTAAGTGCTTCTCAGCTCGACGACCTCCGCCTGCGGAAGATCCTTCAGCGCTTCACGCATTTTTGCTATGGCGTCCGGCTTATTGTTTTCGATGCCGACATAACATTTTGTGAGACCGAGATATTTCATCGTCAGACGGATTCCGGATATGATGTCGTCGGTACGCTCAAGCATGTTGCGGTGATCGGATGTGATAAAAGGCTCGCATTCGGCACCGTTTACGATGAGAGTATCGCACTGGTCGAGGTTATCCGGGTTAAATTTTACATGAGTGGGGAATGATGCTCCTCCGAGGCCGACAAGACCGCAGTCGCGGACCGCCCGGATGAAGTCATCTTTCGTATCGCACTGCGGGGCTTTCAGCCCTTCCCACGGTTCCTGACTGCCGTCTGAGGCGATCACGACGAAAGTATCCGTACGGCCCAGGGCGGAACGGCTTTCTTCGATAGATACCACTTCGCCGGATACGCTGGAGTGAACCGGCGCGCTGACAGGTGCGTCGACATCTCCGATCAGCTGGCCGACCTTGACATGATCCCCTTTCTGAACGAGGGGCTGACAGGGTCTTCCGATGTGCTGGGACATAGAGATATAGACTTTTTCAGGTACAGGAATGACAATAGATTCACAGCCTGCAGTATCTTTGTGATGACTGACATGAATGCTGCGCATATGATTTGAAAATAAACCCATATGTCTTCTCTCCCTTTCATATAAACTGATGAGTGCAACTTCTGAACACGGGTATTTGCAAGGGAATCCCCGCGCGCAGAAAAAAACGCCGAACGGCGCCGCGGGAAACGCAGCGATAAACCAAAAAAATCATCTGACGCAGCAGCGCCGCATAGGGTAGGTAGAGTATATAACTAACTTTGTTGAAAGTCAATAATATTCGCTATAAAACGGTTGATTTCAACAATTTCAGGCATTGCAACCTCATGCGGAAAATGACTTTCGGAACCGATATGGTTAAATAAATAACAGATAATTCCGCCGGCCGTCCTGCTGTGACATCCGCTCCCGGGTCCGATTCACGGTATTGCCATCTGACAGCAGCGATGATAAAATAATATTCTATATAAAATAATTATGATGATTAGTATAAAAAATACCTGAATAATATGTATGGACCGCCGGCTGTATCGGCAGCGGGTTTCCGATATGTCGTTATACGGCGTACGGCGGCTGTGGAAAGGACTGATCGGAGATGTCGAGCAATAAAAAATACAGAGATTCCTATTATCCGGTCCGGACGGTGACCGATCTGAAGGATCTCATCAACAGTTCCGCGGAACTGTTTTCGGAGCGGACTGCTTATCTGAAGAAAAACACGCCGGGCGGCAGATATATGCCGGTTACATACAGGCAGCTGAAAGAGGACATCGATGCGTTCGGAACGGCGCTGCTGGATCTGGGGATGAAAGGCAAGCACATCGGCGTCATCGGAGAGACGAGATATGAATGGGTTGTGGGCCATCTCGGCACATCGTGCGGTACGGGAGTCGTCGTTCCTCTGGATAAGGAGCTGCCTCTTTCCGAGCTGACCAATCTGTGCAGCCGGGCGGACCTGTCGGCGGTGATCTATTCCGGCAAGGTGGAAAAAAACATTCTGAAGGCGATCGAGAATATCGACACCATGGAATACGTCATCAGCATGGACGCGGAGAAGAGCGACGAGGACAGACTTTCCTTCAGCGAGCTTCTGAAAAAGGGAAGAAAGCTCATAGCCGCAGGCGACCGTTCGTTTATCGATGCCGGAATCGATCCGGATGCGATGAGCATACTTCTGTTCACCTCCGGGACTACGGGACTGGCCAAGGGGGTCATGCTCTCTCATAAAAATATCGTTTCAAATGTCATGAATATGTCCATGTACGTCAAGGTATTTGAAGGCGATATTTCCCTGTCGATTCTTCCTATTCATCACACGTATGAATTCACGTGCGACCATATGACGCTTCTCTTTCAGGGCGGAACGATCGCACTGTGTGAAGGACTGAAATATATCGTCAAAAATATGGAGGAATGTCATGCTACGATTCTCATCGGCGTACCTCTTGTCTTTGAGATGATGAACAAGAAGGTATGGAAGCAGGCGGAAAAGACAGGAAAGGCGGCCAAACTGCGCAAAGGCATCGCTCTGGCCAGAAAGCTGGACCGTTTCAATATCAAAGCGATGCGCAAGCTGTTTAAGGACGTCCATAACGCTTTCGGAGGCCATATGAGGATGTTCATCTCCGGAGCGGCGGCTATCGATCCGGAGATCATGGATAACTTCAACAGCATGGGCATCAATATGTTCCAGGGTTACGGCATGACGGAAAACTCTCCGATTATCGCCGTCAACAGAGACCGCTATCACGATTCTTCTTCGGTCGGCCCTGCCATGCCGCATACAGAGATCCGCATCGACAATCCGGATGAGGACGGCATCGGTGAGATTGTGACAAAGAATGATTCTGTCATGCTCGGGTATTACAAAAATCCGGAGGAGACGGCAAAGGTTCTGAAGAACGGATGGCTGTATACGGGAGATTACGGTTATCTCGATGAACGCGGTTTTCTCTTCATCACGGGCAGAAAGAAAAATGTCATCGTCACAAAGAACGGAAAAAATATTTTCCCTGAAGAGGTGGAATATTATCTCGGAAAAAGTCAGTATATCAGTGAAGTCGTCGTGGAAGGGGCTCCACAGCCAGACGGAGAACTGATCGTGACGGCGCACATCGTTCCGGATTACGAGACGATCAGAGAGCAGGTCGGCGAGATGGATGAATCCCAGCTGAAAAAGTTCTTTAAGAAAATCATCGACGACACGAATGATCAGATGTCTTCCTATAAAAGGGTAAAGCGTTTCGTCATTCGCGATCAGGAGTTTGAAAAGACCAGCACGAAAAAAATCAAACGTTTCGGAACTCCGTTCAGCAGCGCGGGAGCGGAGAGTATGGAAAAGAAATTCTGATCCGACGGAGCGGTCCGTCTGAAAATCAGCGGAAAGCGGCTGTCGGAACGGGCTGCCGGAAAAGTACCGGATTTTTCGCAGTATACGGCAGGATACGGGTTTCAGTCCGGAAATCTGTATCTTCTGTGCGGAAATTCTGTTTTTCCGGCAGTTTTTTGTTTTTTGCCGGGATATCACCTTTTCTGTGAAAGAAAAAAACAGGAATATAAAGGAAAAAATCCTGAAGAAAACAGCCCGGAGCCGGACACGGAACCGAAAATGATCAGATTGTGTACAAAATGTGTAGAATGATAAAAGAAATTGTGATAATATTATTGTGTTTATATTATAAGCAAGTAAATGAGAGTGACTCGAAAGCGGCATGAAATGCCGCGGACGGCAGACAGAAGACAGGAAACGTGAAATCGATGAAAACACAGACAGAAAAAATTTTGGAAATAAAGGATTTGTGTGTGGAGTTCCGGACCGCGGAAGGCACGGTAAAGGCCGTGAATCATCTCAGCTATACGCTCCACAAGGGCGAAAAGCTGGGCATTGTCGGAGAAAGCGGCAGCGGAAAGAGTGTTTCCTCTCTCGGTGTCATGCAGCTGATTCCGAATCCTCCGGGACAGATCACAGGAGGAAGTATTCTCTATAAAGGCCGGAATCTTGTTGAGGCTACGGAAAAAGACATGCAGAAAATCCGCGGAAACGAGATTTCCATGATCTTTCAGGAACCGATGACCTCTCTGAATCCGATCATCAAATGCGGAAAGCAGATCGCGGAATCTCTGCGGCTGCACCGCGGTATGGACAAAAAGGCGGCGATGGAGGAGGCCGTGAAGATCATGCATGCGGTGGGGATCGCAAATCCCGAGGTGAGAGCGCATGAATATCCTCATCAGATGTCCGGCGGTATGAGACAGAGGATCATGATAGCCATGGCACTGGCCTGCGATCCGCAGATCCTGATCGCAGACGAGCCGACCACCGCTCTGGATGTGACGATTCAGGCGCAGATTCTGGATCTGATCCGGACGATGAATGAGACGAAGGATACCTCCGTGCTGTTTATCACGCACGATCTGGGTGTGGTGAGCGAGCTGTGCGATACGGTTATCGTCATGTACGCCGGTCAGCTGGTGGAAAAAGCATCCGTAGAGGAGCTTTTCTCCGATCCGAAGCATCCGTATTCTTCCGGGCTGCTTCACGCGATTCCGAGAATTACAAAAGAACGGGAGCCTCTGCTGACGATCGAAGGTTCCGTTCCGAATCCGACGGAGCATATCGAAGGCTGTGCTTTCTGGCCGAGATGTCCTCACGCTATGGAAAAATGCAGAAAAGAAGAAGCTCCTCTTCTCAGGGCAGGGGAAGACCGCTTTGTGAAGTGCTGGCTTTATGACGGAGATGAAACAGAGGAGGTCCAGTGATGGCAGCGCAGATGCAGGATGTGCTTTTAAAGGCAAATCATGTGAAAAAATATTTCAAGGGGAAGACCAGAGCTGCCGGCGTGGTAAAAGCGGTGGACGACGTCAGTCTTGAGATCATGCACGGAGAGACCTTCGGAGTGGTGGGCGAGAGCGGATGCGGCAAGAGTACCCTCGGCAAGACGCTGATACGCCTTCTTGAACCGACTTCCGGAGAAATCTATCTCGACGGCAGAGAGATTTCGGGGCTGAAGGGTGCGGAGCGCAAAGAAATGCACCGGGAAGCGCAGATTATCTTTCAGGATCCGTCCGCCTGTCTCAATCCGAGAAGAACCGTAAAACAGATTCTGATGGAGCCTTTTGAGATACATAAAATGAAGGAAAACACGGATGTGGAAGCCAGAATCAAAGAGCTGATGCATCTTGTCGGACTGGATGAATATCATCTCAGCAGATATCCTCACGAGCTGTCCGGAGGTCAGAAGCAGCGGATCGGGATCGCAAGAGCTCTGGCTCTGAACCCGAAACTCGTCATCTGCGACGAGGCTGTTTCGGCTCTCGATGTGTCGGTACAGGCTCAGGTGCTGAACCTTCTTCAGGAACTGAAGGAAAAGCTGGGACTGACGTATTTCTTCATCTCTCATAATCTGAACGTGGTATATCAGGTAAGCGACCGGGTCGCGGTCATGTACCTGGGAAAAATCGTTGAAATTGCCGGCTATGCACAGCTGTACGAGAAAAGATATCATCCGTACACCGAAGCACTGCTTTCGGCTATTCCTCAGGTAAATCCGTCGGAACGCAGCGAGCGGATTCATCTGGAGGGGGAAGTGCCGAGTCCTTCCGATCCCCCGCAGGGATGCCGGTTTAATACGCGCTGTCCGAAGGCCTGTGAACGCTGCAGACAGGAAGAGCCGGAACTCAGAGAAATCGAAGAGGGACATTTCGTCGCCTGCCATCTGTATGACTGACATATCGCCGGGGTGCGGGCGGACATACGGTCAGCGGATGCCGG
>CALXIZ010000005.1 GCA_944388495.1 uncultured Clostridia bacterium
CTTCCAGCCGTCAAATGTGTAGCCGCTGCGGGTTGCGTCCGGCAGAACGATGCCGTCTTCGCCCGCTGTGATCGTGAATTCGTCGCGGTAAGTCTTTCCGTCATAGACGATGCTTCCGCCGTTCAGATCGATAGTGATCACATCGCCGACTGCGATCGGCAGAGTCGCTTTTTCGCCGTCTTCATCGGTATAAGTGACTGCGAGTGTGGCTTCCTGCATTGCCAGTTCGATACGCTCGATGACTGCTGCGATTTCCGCACGGGTAGCTGTGCCTAAAGGACGGAAGCTTCCGTCTTCATAGCCTGTCAGCAGGCCCGCGTCACGGCAGAATTCTACCGCTTCCTGTGCGTAATCCGCGATGGACGCCGCATCGGTGAAGCTTTCCACCTTAGGCTCTGTCTTCAGAGCGCAGTTGTTCTGTACGCAGAACCAGTCGAGGAAACGCTGTGTCAGAGTGCAGATGTCCTGACGTGTGATGGAATCGTTCGTGCCGAAGAGGCCGTTTCCGTATCCGTTGAGCAGTTCATTTTCCACACCCCACTCGATGGCTCCCGTGTACCACTGGTTGCTTTTGACATCGGTGAATTCCGATGTTACAGTATTGTCCACTTCCGCGCCGGAGATACGGCTGATAACGGTAGCGAACATGGCACGCGTCATCGGATCATTCGGACTGAACGTCGTGGCGCTCGTACCATTCATGTAATCTTTCTCCGCAACATAGCGGACGCTGTCGTAGTACCAGCTGTCACTCGGGACGTCGCCGAAGTTGCTCACGCTGACAGCGGAAACCGGAACCGCCAGCGAAAGAACCATGGCTGCGCTGAGTACCAGCGACAATGCCTTTTTCTTCATAGTACCCTCCACCTTTCAGATTGTACTTATGCAATAACTTTTTTGTCCGTAATATAAAATATGTATTTTATAACACTGCAATGCAGTGTGGACAAACGGATATAAACCATTCCAAAACTAATTTATCCGTTTTAAAGCAATACCCCCTCCCGTATCATAAAAAACGGGAGGGGACTTCAGCCGGCGCCTCCGGCGCCGTCTCTGCTTTTTTCTTTTTATATTTTCTCACGCCCGCATCCGGCAGGCTTTCTGTCTGCAGGCGGGATGCCGCGCTGTCTGCGCCGCTATCCGAGCTGTGACATGTATTTCGCCTTGGCCAGCGTCTTTTCCTGCTGGTAGGCGCTCAGGATCTGATCCGCTCTGGAGGTATCCTGACCCAGAGCGCTCAGGCGCGACTTCAGCTGCTGATAGATGCTGTTTACCTGCGCGTCACAGGAGCTTTCGAGAGAGGACGCCTGTGATATTTTGGACGCCACGATCCTTCTCTTTGCTGTCTCTGTCCTGTTTTCCGCAGGAAGGCTCGCGAATTCGCTCTGCGCCGAGCTGACGAGTCCGGCAAGCCGGGACGAATAGCTGCTTCGCAGAACGTACAGTGACGTGATCAGCCGCTGCACTTCCGCATCCTGGCCCGCGGAATTATTTTCGCTGCCGCTGTTTTCCGTACCCGTATTCGATCCGCTTTCCCCCTGTGATCCGGACTCCGTACCCTCTGCCGCCGATCCGGCTGCCGAAAGCACTCTGTCCACCACGCTGCCGAGATCCGTATCGCCGCTTTCCAGCGCCGCCAGTTCTTCGTCGGTCAGGTTGATTTCCGGCACGTTATATTCCTTTGCCGCATCGTCGAGCTCCTTCTGTGTGGCTTCCATCTCCTGCTCAAGCTCCGCCTCCGAAGTCCCCAGCGCATATCTCAGAGCTTTGATGTTGTCCCACTGCCAGACGGCGACGACTGCAGCAGCTGCGACGATGATACATAAGATAATCAGAATTATGTACCTCGCGCGAAGCTTTTTTCTTTTTTTCTCCTTAACCCCCATTTTTACCCTTTCCTTTTTCTTTTACAGATAACCTTCCTCTTATCGGCATTTTCCCCTGAACGAAGGAGAGAATTTTCTTCTGTCAACTGATAATTACATCGATCAAAAATTATTTTCTGACTTTTTTCGTTTACCAGTATAACCTATCCGGTATTTTTTTTCAACCGATTCTCACACGATTCGCCGCCGGCCGCCGGCTGAAATATCATCCAAAACACACCTGACGCCGGGCTGAAAACCGTCCCTTCATCATCTCTTCCTCCCCGCTCCTTCCTCCGCCCCGCCGGACTGAAAATCCTCTCATATCTCCCGTATCCCGCTGTTTTTCAGTACTTTTCGCCACTCTGTTCCTCCTCTTTTTCGTCCTTTTCCAGTCCTTTCGCTGCCTTTTTCCGCCCCTGAAATGCAGACGAAATACAGGAGGAATTTTTATCCTTTTTTCCTCACTTTTTATATTACATTTCTGTAACCGTCTGGTAATCTTATCGTAATATTTCATTTCGCAGTATTTCACGATATCCCGGTTTGCCGTCAGGGAATCGGAATGAGCAGAGGGTGAGCGGATTGACGAGCGGATTTATAAGCGGATTTGAGATTTTTTCGGATGAACGGACCTGGAACTTTTTCCTTTCGAAATATGCGCCGCCGGACGTATAAAAAACGTCGCATGAGAAAAAACGTCACACAAGAAAAACCGGCAGGCGCTCCCGTAAGAACGATTACCGGTTTTCGGATAATTTGTGTTTCAGATTTTTAATTCCTGTTTCATTTCAGATTCTTTCGGATTTCGGATGATCCGGACCGGCGGGATCTGCAGTCAAAATCCGCCGGCTATTTTACTATCATTTTTTATTTCTTCCATTTTTTTACTTATTGGAAATTCTCCTCAGAATCTCCTCGTCCGAAAGTTCACTGTTTTCCCGGATCAGTCCGGCGGCCGTTTTGATGATCCCGGCGTCTTCTTCTGCGATTTGTATCAGAACATCCAAAGGTGTTCCCTTTCGGAGAGCTCCGCGCGTCATCTGAATCGTCTTAAGCAGTTCTCCCCGACGTTCTCCTTCACGAAGTCCCTCGCTCCGGCCTTCGAGCCTGCCCCGCTCAAGCCCTCGCTCCGTGGCTTCCTTCATCATCTGTGCATGATCCCGGATGGCCTTTTCTCTGGCTTCGTATTCCATCCGCTTTTTCTTATCCCGGCTGATCATCCGAAGTTTTTCATAGGCTTTTTCGATCGATTCGTTCTTTTCTGCCAGCATCTCGAACTCCTCCTTTCGCTCGGCGCTGATGAATTTCGCCCACAGCAGCAGATCGCTGCTGCTTTCTTTCAGTTCCTCCGGCAGCTTCGGCAGTTCTATC
>CALXIZ010000006.1 GCA_944388495.1 uncultured Clostridia bacterium
GACGGCCCGCATCCTCTCGTCTGCCGCTCCGCAGACGGCAGCGATATGTCCCTCCTGGTGTGAAAAGACGTACATCGGAATTTCCAGCAGTGCGGAAATCGAAGCAGCCAGATCTGTTCCGGCACGGAAGACAGGCATATAAGAGCCTTCCACCGGACGCGGCCTCTCACTCGCCGCTACAGCACGGATTTCCGAAAGATCCGCAGATGAGGAAGCCATGACCTTCTCCAGAAGCCGGGGAAGATTTTCCATATGCTGAAAAAGAGCATGAGACTGTCTGAGTCCCCGTTCCCCCTCTTTCACCGTCAGCAGACAGCGTTCGTCCGCGAGAATCTTTCCGTTCAGATCCGTCAGAGCCACGGAAGTGGTATAGTTACTCGTATCGAAAGCGAGAACGCTGCCGGCGACGGAAGCCTCACCGGTTCCGGACGGATCTGCCGGAGCAGAGGCTGCGGATGTCTCCGACTCTCTCAGGGCCGCAGAAATTTTTTTCCCGCTTTCAGAATTTTCTGCTGTCATACAGACCACATCCTTCACCGGTCCAGAGCATGCGCAGCGCTTCCGAGAACACCGTTGATGAAACGCGACGATTTTTCGGTACTGTATTTTTTTGCCAGTTCCACCGCTTCGTTGATCGCTACCGAGACGGGAATCTCCTCCAGATAATAAATCTCCGCCAGCGCGAGACGGAGTATTGCCAGATCCACGCCCGGAAGACGTGATACCTTCCAGTTACGGCTGTAACGGTCGATTGCCGCGTCGATTTCCTCCAGGTGGGATGAGACCGCCAGATATCCGTCCGCAAAATACTTCGTAATGCCGGAAGTCTGAATCTCCGCGAATTTTTCATATTCTTCCCGGCTGAAATCGTTCTGTATTCCCATCTGATAGATCATTTTCATCAGATTTTCTCTTTCTTCTGTACGTGCCATATTTCCTCCGCTATCTATGCGCCGTCTGCAGCTATCATTCACTTTCATCTCCGAAATGGATTTCCTGCACATGAATATTCACATATGTCACATGCATACCTGTCATTTCTTCCACTTCTCTTTTTACTCTCTCCTGGATATTCCACGCGACCGACGGAATTTTTACACCGTATTCCACAGAGACAAACAGATCCACGACAATTTCTCCGTCGCTCTGGTTTATCTTCACGCCCCGCGATTCCGGAGATTTTCCGAGAATATTTTTCTGAATCGTCTCGGTAATACCTGAAACCAGCGAGTAGACTCCCTCCGTATCCAGTGCGGCTTTTGCCGCACAGACAGCGATCACTTCATCCGTAATCCTGATGCTTCCGTAATCTTCATTCATGAATGCATATCCCCCTGCCGGCTGTTGATTTTATCTGCCTACTATGATACCAGATCGGTCACCGTTTTACAACGCTTACCCCTCTTCCGCCCTTTTACGGCTTTCAGGCGCTCTTCGCCTGAACGACAATTTCCTCCGCGCTTCGCCCTGTCTCTCTCATTGCGATATCGAGAATCTTCGCCACGTCCTGATCCGTCAGTTCTTCCGCCTGAACCGTAATATTGACCGATTGATCGGTTACGATCACAAATGCATCGCTGTATCCTCTGTTTCTTATGAGATTTTCCAGAGATTTCTCCGTATTCATATATTCGATGATTCTTTCCTTCTGCTCCTGCGCGCTGTTTTTCTCCGATCCGTCCTCGGTATTGCTGATCGTATCGGTGAGAATAGATATCATCTCATTTCTGTCGCAGGCAAGTGTCTCTCTCGCCTCTGCAAAAAATCCGTCTGAGCCTGAAGCAGGAGACGCTCCGTCCGATGTGACGGTTTCCGTCTCCGGTTCTGCATCCTGCTGTTCTGTATTTTGCGATTCCTCCGGCATATCCCCGGCGTCCCCCTGGTTTTCACTCTGCTTTGAGCTTCCTTCGACCGCTTTCAGGTTGAGGCTGTCGACAAGAACCTCTCCGCTGTGTGCATCCATTTCCTCCTGCTCATACTCCTCATATCCCGCAGAAACGCCCAGCGCTCCTTTTTCGCTCAGCTTTCCGTTCACCACTCCGATACAGCACACCAGAGCGATGACACAGACAAAGATGACGCTGTTTCTCGATTTCAGCTTCTCCTTATTGAAATTAAAAAACTTTTTCACAGACCGATTCCTCCTTCACATTCGTTTCTCCCCGCCGCAGACTCCTCTGTTTCCCGGACTTCACAGGAAAGCCGCTGAAGCTTTTTACCGTGACATTTCATACACCGCTACATCCGAAGGTGAAACGCCGCATGCGGTAGCCGCCGCTTCCGTCAGTCTCGAACGGATGACGGGGTTTTCCGCTCCCTCTGCCACTACGATAATTCCTCTTACTCCTCCTGCTGCGTTATCTTCCTCCTGAAAAACAGAGGCTGTCTGCGAATCTTCTGCCTCCGTGATCATGACACGGACTTCTCCTACACCTGACATGCACTCCAGAATATTTTTGAGTCTGATCTCCTCTGACGTTCCTTCGTCTTTGCTGTAGGAAATTCCGTCTTCTTCTGAAACGATACTTCTCCTTCCGTCTCTGTTCTGCAGCATGGAATTCAGAAAGAGAAGCGTTATGAGAACGATCAGAACCAGCGCAAAAACACCCGCGAGTTTTTTTCTCTTCTCCTCTCCCGTATCGTCAGACATTCTTTTCATTACGCATCTTTCCTTTCTCCATTATATTCCGCTCCCCGCCGAAAATGCCTCTCCTTCTCCCGTTTCTTTCATGTCAGCAGCAGCGTGACGGGAGAGAGAACGGCGGAGAGAAGAATCAGAGCAAATATATATTTGAGATACCGATCCATGCCGCCCGGCGGAAAAAAGCCTTCAAAAAAGGCCGCCGCCGCGACAAGAATGATGACAGACAGCACCCATTCTCTTACAGATTCTATCAACCTTTTACACCTCCGCTCCGTCTCCGTCCTTTTCTTTCTTTTTCAGCCGATATCCGTTTCTCTTCCCGCCGTCTGTCAGAGTGACGGTGCAAAGCGCAGAACACAGGCGAAAAAAAGGATAAACATGATGCTCGAAAGAAACAGAAGCGCCGTCAGCACACAGGCAGCCGAAGCCAGATCTCCCATACAGTCCGACATGGCGCCGTTTCCTGCGGGTTCCAGCACCAGAGATGTGAGACGGAAGATGAGAATAACGCAGACTGACTTCAGCAGCGGTCCGGCAAGGAGCAAAATCAGAAGAATCACTCCCGCGATGCCGATCCCGCCCCGTATGCTCCTGATACAGGTGACGACCATCTCAAGAGAATCCGCGGCAAATCCGCCGACAAACGGAATGAGATTGTCGATGGAATACCGCGCCGTCTTCATCAGCAGATCATCGGCGGATTTTGTCATGATCCCCTGAATAGCGCTCAGGCCTGTAAAAACAGTGATCGCGCCTCCCATGCCGAAGAGTGCCGCCGAGCGCAGAAATGCGGCTGTCTTCTTTATGTAGCTGCGTCTTCCTATACTGTCGGCAACGGTAAAAATACCGGAAACAAATACGGCCGGCATCAGGATACAGCGTACGAAAGAAGAAAAAGCCGTGACTGCCGCTGATATGACCGAACTCAGAACCGCAGCCGAAGCCGCTCCTCCTGAAACGGCGGTAACGGCAAAGATGACGGGCAGAGAAACTCCCATCAGCGCCGTCATCAGCGATACAGACTCAACCGCCAGCTGATAGACCTGATAAAAAGCTGTGAGACATATTCCCGCCGCTGTAAAAGAGCAGATCATCGACGACATCCCGGATGCCGTCCCGCTGCCGAAGCTCGCCGTAAAACTGCTGAGCAGACCCGCGATGATACAGATACAGATCAGCTCCGCCGCCAGAGAGGCAAACTCCTTCATTTCACCGAAAAAAAGCGCTTTGATGATCGTGAATATTTTTTCCTGGCTGACTGCCGTATCTCCTGAAATCATATGGAGTATGATTTCCTTCACACTGAAGCTCTGCGTGATTTCCGGAGGAAGATCCGCCGCTTTCAGAATTTCCTCCATCCCGCTGAAATTCATTTCCGCCAGCTGTGAGCGAAAAACAGATTCATAATCTGTCATGATTTTTTTCCGCCTTCCCGCGTTTTCTTTTTTTCATCTGTCGCTTTTCAGATATTCAGCAGCATCTCCAGCATCCTGATCAGCGATGTGAAAACAGGAAGAGCCGCATAAAAAATAAGGATTTTTCCGGCCATTTCCACCTTCGATGCAATACCGCTTTCTTTGGCGTCTCTGCAGATCTGAGCTGTAAAATCAGTGAGATAAGCGATTCCCAGCACTTTCAGAAGAACGGGAAAATAGATTCCCGCACTGCCCGCGCCGTCTATGAGCCGGTAAAGATACGATATGATATCTTCCAGCTCGGCTGCAATCATCGCAAACAGGAGCAGACCGCAGGCGATGGATATATAGACGGAAAACTCCGGCCGGTAAGAACGCACTGTCAGAGACAGCACCGCGCATATCAGTCCTACAGACGCGATCTGAATCATAGTTATCAGATTCTCCCTTCTCCTGTCTCTTCTGCCTGCTCTCTCACAGCATGAACATCGTCTTGACTGTCGAAAAAAAGTCACTGATCATCGTGATAATGATAAAAAGCACGACTATAATTCCGGCCAGTGTCGTCATCATCGCCTGATCCTCTCTTCCTGCCCGGATGAGCACCTGATTGAGCACAGCCACGATAATTCCGATCGCTGCGATCTTAAAAATCATATCGACATTGATATCCACGATTTTCCTCCCGTAAAAATCAGAAGAGAACAAAAGTGCAGACGGCGAAATCGGAGGTTTCTGCCTGCACATGCCGCACCATCCGGTGCGGCGCTCTGTAAGGTGCTTTTGTTGTTATTCCGGAAATATCGATTCATCGATATTTCCTACATAATGAGAAGGGCTCCGGCACATCCGGCAGCAGTTCCCAGTGTCTGAAACAGCCTGGAACGCGTCTCACTGTCCTGTCTCGCTTCCTGCAGCCGTACCTGCAGTTCCTCTGCCGTTTTTCCGATATAGGCGCACTGTCCCCCGATATCGTCCCGTCCGAGACGTATTCCGGCCGTTTTCAGCGTATTCAGATCCGGTGTTCTGAGCGCCGTGTGCATTTGAAATAATTTTCCCGCCGCACTGTTCCATATTTCCTCTGTATCGCGCCCTTCGCCTCTTTTCAGCTCCTCGGAAAACTGAAAAAACAGATCCGATGCGCATCCTCTGCAGGAGATCACAAGCCGTTTTGAAATATTTTCCAGTCTCTCATGTGTATAATAGATTTCACTCTGAAAGAGCCTCATCCCGCCGATCAGTTCTTCCAGCAGCTTCACTCTCTCTTTCAGACGTCCCGCCTGAAAGCGGCCGCCCGCCGTTCCGGCAAGGATGAAAACCGCAGCGGCGGCTATTTTCAGCGTCAGAGTATCGATCATCGGCCGGCTCCCTGACTCTTTTTTCCTCTGTTTTTCTCAGGCGGTACCCTCTCATATTCCCCATACTCCGCTCCGCCGTTTCCGTCGTCCTGTTCCTGCGCATGCCAGTCCATTTCAGGAGGCCTGATCAGACTCATGCCGGAAGCATTTCGTATGTCCTGCACTGTCCCCGGAGACGGCCGGTCGGTCAGAAAAATCAGTCTGCTGATGATTCCTTTCCTCACAAAACGGCCGATCGGAGAACGTATCACATCCTCAAAGCAGCTGCCGTGCATCGCGGCTACGACAGATACGCCGGACACACAGGCTCTTTCGACAGCCGCGGCATCGGATTCCGTGCCGATTTCATCGACAGCCACCACATCGGGCGACATGGAACGCAGCAGCATCAGAATCCCGGTATCCTTCGGACAGGAATCTATGACATCCGTTCTCATTCCCAGATCAAAGCCGTATGTACCTCCGCAGGAGCCTGCAATTTCACATCGCTCATCGCAGACACCGACTTTATAGCCCATATTCGACAGGTTCCGGATCAGATCCCGCAGAACGGTCGTCTTTCCGCACTTCGGCGGCGATACGAGAAGAGTATTGCGGACGGCTCTTCTCCCGTCTCCCAGATACGGCACGATACCGTCCGAAATGCCGATCACCTCCCTTCCCCGGCGGATATTGATAGATGTGATGCTGCGGATATTCACGACTCTCCCGTTTCCGTCCGTCACGGCTCTTCCGCAGATTCCCACACGGTGTCCTCCGTCGAGCGTCACGAAACCGCTGCGGATATCCTCCTGATAGGAATACGCGGAATGATGAACGAGAAGATTGAAAATCTTATCCATCTCCTCTGCAGAGACATTCTGATGATCTCTTCTGTACATCTCATACTCTTTTCCTCCTGCATAAACCATGACCGGGCGGCCTGTCCGGAACCGGATTTCCTCCAGACTGCCGCTCATGCTTTCCGGCATCATTCGAAGTGTTCTGGCGATATCGTCCGGCAGACGCCGTATCATATTTTCCAGTGAACGGCTGCTTTTTTCCGAAATCTCATTCATCTTCTGTAACCCCCGCTTCCCGTTTTCTGTTTGTCCTTACTTAATCATATGAGGGTCGTCCGTGTTTAGAACAGAATGAAAAATTTCCGGCAAAAAAGGAACAGGAGCGGATCTTCTGTCCGGAAAGATCCGCTCCTGTTCCTTTGTGGCTTATCTTGCGTTTGATGCTAATGATTCATCATCTTTAGCATTCGGGGAAGTAGCTGTCAGATAAATAATATTGAAAAACATAAGGCCGCCGGTGTTATCTCCGTATTACAGGTTTTCAGCTCAAACCACAGTTCTCAGTTTCTGTAACTTATACCACTTGGAGTCAATAACGTATGATCTATTTTAACCCTTAGCGGCCTTATTTCTATTTCTTTGTCAGCATATAATATGTATGCTTATCTTGTATCTATAAAATATCATATTTTCCCCGATGTGTCAATGCATTTTGCATTTTTTTTCACAATCACCGGAAAATTCTGAAATCCGGCGAAAGACGAACCGGTCCGCACGAAAAAAAGCGCATCGGATGCAGATATTTTTCCTCTACGGCCGACGTGCCGCCCTGCGAAGCATACAGGACGGAACGACAGGATGAAGCATCTTCATGCGCACCATCTGCTGAGCATGAGGAGCAACCCCGATTTTCTCTCCGCTCTCCGCGTCAAATATTTCCTCTACACGCTGTGTGAAAAAAGAGGCATTGCCCGGACCGAATACTTCAATCTCATCGCCCTGCCGGAAATTATTTCTCTGTTCCACGAGCGCATAACCCGATTCTTCCTCGTATTCCCGCACGATTCCGATAAAATCATATTCTCTGATATATGCTCCGGTATCGTAATTCTGCGCATTTTCATCCGGCTTTCCGAGAAAGAAGCCGGTGGTGAAATGCCGGTGACTGACCTTCTCCAGCTCCTCGAGCCATTCCGGCCGGAAACGGTATCCCTGCGGATCCGCATAATACGCATCGATCGCTTCACGGTAAACGCGAACGACGGTGGCCACATAAAAAATACTCTTCATGCGGCCCTCGATCTTGGCGGAAGCGATACCCGCCTCTGCCATTTCAGGAATATATCCGATCATGCAGAGGTCTTTTGAATTAAAGACATACGTTCCCCGTTCATCCTCCTCCACAGGAAAATATTCTCCCGGGCGTTTTTCCTCCATCAGACTGTAGTTCCAGCGGCACGGATGAGCGCAGGCCCCTCTGTTTGCATCTCTTGAAGCCATGAAATTGCTCATCAGGCATCTTCCGGAATATGATATGCACATCGCTCCGTGAACAAACGCCTCTATTTCCATATTCTGCGGAATATGATCGCGGAATTCGCGCAGCTCAGTCAGAGACATCTCCCGCGCCGCTACGATACGGGAAATTCCCGCTGCGTGCCAGAAGGCGGCCGACATATAATTTGTCGTATTCGCCTGTGTGCTGAGATGAAGGACTGCATCGGGCAGAACTTCGCGGAACACGGCGATCACCCCGGGGTCTGAAACGAGAAACGCATCGATATCCAGATCTTTCAGAGATTCGAGAAAAGCGGGCAGGCGTCTGATATCCTCATTATGCGCAAAAATATTTACAGTCATATATATTTTTCTGCCCCGTTCATGCGCATAAGCCGCACCCTCTCTGATCTCTTCCGCCGACAGATTTCCCGCTCCCGCCCGGAGTCCGAAATCCTCTCCTCCGAAATATACGGCATCCGCTCCGTAGTCCACAGCGATCTTCAGTTTTTCCAGATCGCCTGCCGGAGCAAGCAGTTCCATTTTTTTCATTTCCTGTATCCTCCGTTTTTTGTCTTTTCTACTTCACCACACTCACGGAAATACCGTCTCCTGCCGGAAAAACACAGGTCTCCACCTGCGCGGAAGATGTGATATATTCCAGAAATTCTCTCATTCTGCGAATGCTCGTCCTGTATTTTTTCTTCGGATCATATTCCTCCGACGCAGTCTTTGCCTTCATCAGTACATTGTCACAGACGAGCACACTTCCCTTCCGGCACAGCTTCAGCGCGCCGTCAAAGAAGGCGCGGTAGTGGCTTTTTGCCGCATCGACGAATACAAAATCGAAAGGCGGCTGCAGAGATTCCATCGTCTCCGCAGCATCTCCCGCAAGGACGGAAATCTGTTTTCCGTCGCCGAGCCTTCTGATATTTTCCTCCGCCCGTTCACACATCTTTGCCTTTGCCTCCAGTGTGACAATCTGTGTCCTTTCTCCGCAGATCTCCGCAAAACAGGATGCGGAGTATCCGACCGCCGTCCCGATCTCAAGAATCCGCAGCGGTCGTGTGATATTGAGCATGACTGCCAGAAAGCGCTCTGTATCGCGCAGAATGACAGGAACGCCCTCCGCCTCTGCTTCTTTTCTCAGTTTTTCCAGCTGCGGGGTAAGAGGCCGGTACAGTCCGTCCAGATATTCCGTCACTTTTTCGTTGGTAATATTCATCGTTTTCTCCGCCTTTTCTCTCTTTAATATTTTTTATTCCAGCGAAGCGAGATACTGCTGCCGGTACGCTTCAAATTCCGTATCAGTCGAAGCAAAATTATGCTGACCGCTGCCGTCCGGTTTCAGCACATAAAACAGGTAATCCGTATCTTCAGGATAGAGGGCTGCTTCGATGGCGGATACATGAGGCTGACAGATCGGTCCCGCCGGCAGTCCGCTGACGATATAGGTATTATACGGAGAATCGATCTGCAGATCCGAATAAGACAGTCTGCTCTTCTGCTCTCCCAGTGCATACTGTACAGTAGCATCGATCTGAAGCTTCATTCCCTGTGCAAGCCGGTTATAGATGACGCTCGCCACTTTCGCTCCTTCCTCTTCCGCCATCGTTTCACGCTGTATCATGGAAGCGACGGTGACGATATCGCGCGGTGTCAGGCCGAGCTCGGAAGCTCTTGCGTAGTATTCATCCTTAAAGACCGAATCGAACTGCTCCAGCATCAGATTCACGATATCGTGAGCCGACATTCCGTCCGCGATAAAATAGGTCTCCGGATAGAGAAAACCCTCCAGACGTTTTTCTCCGCTTCCCGCATATTCCATGAAACGGTAATCAAACTCTCCGTACTGTGTCTCTGCGAGAAATTCCTCTGCCGTGCAGACACCCGCTTCTTCCGCCGCTTGCGCCGCCTGTGTCAGAGTATATCCTTCAGGAATCGTAAGCCTCGTCTGTTCCTGCTCTCCGGATATGATCTTTTTCATGATTTCTTCCGGCGTCATGGAAGGGCTCAGTTCATAGACTCCCGCGATATACTTTCCGTCGTTTCCGTCGATTCTGGACTTGAGCACGAATCCGGAAGCGCTGCCGATTACTCCCTGTTTCTCAAGCTTTTCCGCGATCTGTGATGTGGTGCTTCCGGAAGGAATGTCCACCAGCACAATTTTCTCTGAAGCCGGGTCGAGAGCTTTGTCCAGAGCTGACAGCCAGACGAGAATGCCTGCTGCGACGACGATGATGACGGCAAGAATCAGAATCACTGCCGTCTTTTTTCTTTTCTTTCCCGTATTTTTTGCTTCTGTGTTCACGTTCCGATTACCTCCCTGCTGCTTTCATGCCGCGATACTTTCCGTTTTTCCAACTGCCCCTCTTCAGCCGTATGTAAAGAACAAAAGGCACCTCATATCGGGGTGCCTTCTTTACGGGCGACGAGCCCGCTGTCTATACAAAATGAGTATAAAACGCTCTTCTGCGGAGACGCCGCCGGCTCCTCGCCGGAGCGCTTTTGCAGAAGAAAATTCTTTTTATTTTTCTTCTTTTGCTCTTCCGAGATACTCACCGGATCTGGTATCGATCTGGATGAGTTCTCCTTCATTGATGAAAATCGGAACCTGAATCACAGCGCCGGTCTCCACCGTAGCCGCTTTCGTCACGTTGGTCGCCGTATCGCCCTTGACGCCCGGCTCTGTCTCGATAACCTTGAGGTTGACAAAATTCGGAGCTTCTACGATAAACGCATTGCCCTTGTAGAATTTTACGGTAGCTTCATCATTTTCTCTGAGATAACGGACCGCATCCTCTACCAGCTCATACGGAAGAGGAACCTGATCATAAGTCTCTTCATCCATGAAATAGTACAGTTCTCCGTCATTGTACAGATACTGCATCTGCTTTGTTTCGATGATCGCATTCTCAAACTTCGCATCCGGATTGAAAGCTTCCTCTCTCGTAGCTCCCGTAAGAATGTTTCTGTACTTTGTTCTTACGAAGGCTGCTCCCTTACCCGGTTTTACATGCTGAAAATCCAGCACTACATGAGGCTCTCCGTTCATTTCAAACGTGATGCCTTTTCTGAAATCACTTGCGTATACCATTAAAAACCTCCAATTTATCAAAGAATGATCAGTTCTTTTTCAGAATTCACCAGATTTATTATACCAGTATCTCCCACAACGGACAAGTCTTCGATGCGTACTCCGAACTTTTTTGGAAGATAAATTCCCGGTTCGATGGTGACAGTCATATTTTTTTCCAGAATTTCCGAACTGCGCGGACTCGCTGCAGGAGCTTCATGAATCTCCAGACCGACGCCGTGACCGAGAGAATGTCCGAAATATTTTCCGTACCCCGCCCGGGAAATGATATCCCGCGCCGCCACATCGGCCTCTCTTCCCGTCATACCGGCCCGTATTTTCTCGCAGGCATGCTTCTGCGCCTCCAGAACGATGCGGTAAATCTCTCTCTGTTCTTCCGAAACGGAGCCGACCGCGACGGTTCTGGTCATATCAGAACAGTATCCTTCAAAGACACAGCCGAAATCCATAGTCACAAAGTCCCCGTTCTGAATCAGAGCTTCCGTCGGATGTGCATGGGGCATGGAAGAACGGACTCCCGATGCACAGATCGTATCAAAGGAGAGCGCAGACGCTCCCTCCTCTCTCATTTTCCGTTCAAGAAGCCAGGCGATCTGCTTCTCGCTGACACCCGGTCTTATCTCGCCGAGAATCCAGGAAAAGGCTCTGTCGGCAATTCCGGCCGCATGTCTTATCTTTTCCAGCTCCTGCGTATCTTTGACCGCCCGGATCTTTTCCGCAATCCCGTCTGCGGCGATAAATTCACATTCCGGAAGAATTTTGCGGATGCTGTCAAACTCCCGGACCGTAAGGACGGCCCGCTCGATTCCCAAAGACGCAGGCCTTTTTTCTTTCAGGAAGTCTTTCAGACCGTATTCTCCGGTCACCTCCACCACTTCAAACAGAGGTTCCGTCTCCGAAGCCGCTTCAAGATAGCGGAAATCGGTGAGCAGCCAGCTGCGCTCCTGTCCGATGACAAGATCGAAAGAAGTGGAAGAAAACATCGACAGATATCTCTTATTCTCCTCCCCGGAGACGAGAAAGAGCTCTATTCCGGATTTCCTCGCAGCTTTCCGGACCCGGCTGATCCGTCTCTGAAGAATTTCTCTTTTTTCCGCATCCATCCCGCCTATACCTCCAGGAAGATCGGCAGGATGATCGGACTCCGCCTCGTCTGTTCATAAATGAATGTCCGAAGTTCATCACGTACGGCGTTTTTCATCGCAGACCATTCATGCATGCCTCTGTCCTGGCAGTTTTCCAGAACCTCGGTCACCACATCGCGGGCTGATGCGATCAGCTCCTCGGATTCCCTGACATAG
>CALXIZ010000007.1 GCA_944388495.1 uncultured Clostridia bacterium
ATGTGCTATTATAGCACGAATCGCGGATGAGTAAAGGATAAATAAAAAAGTAACGAAGTTTTCAGAGGCTCGTCATTGACAAGGGGAAGAAAAAACGGGAAAATTAGTAACGAAAGAATTCTGAAAATTATCTTCATTATATAATATATCCGTCTGCGCATCCGCACGGATTTCTGTGCGGAGTCCGGAGGCGGAAACAGAAAGAGGTGTATAAAGTATGGCAGAAGATTCAGAAAAAAAGGAAATAAAGGAAGCATCGGAAAAGCTGAAAAACTACGGCTGGAAAAACGTCACGGAAAAACAGACGGAAGAGATCATGAAATATGCGGAAGGGTATATGGAATTCCTGGATATGGCCAAAACCGAACGCGAAGCGGTGGAGGTGACCAGGGATATGGCGGTATCCTGCGGTTTTGCCGATATCGATTCCGTCGACAGCCTGCATCCGGGAGACAGGGTCTTCGGAGTCAACCGTGAAAAATCAGTTTACCTGGCTGTTATCGGAAGAGAACCTCTGACCGAGGGATTTCAGGCGGTAGGCGCTCATATCGACGCGCCGCGTCTCGATCTGAAGCAGAATCCTCTCTATGAGGACAGCGGCCTGGCTTTTCTGAAGACTCATTATTACGGAGGCATAAAGAAATACCAGTGGACGACGATCCCTCTTTCGCTTCACGGCGTTGTCGTCCTCACAGACGGCACGAAGATCCGCATCTGTATCGGAGAGGATCCGCAGGATCCCGTATTTCTTGTCACCGATCTGCTCCCTCATCTGTCGGCAAAGCAGAATGTGAAAAAAGTAGCGGAGGGTGTCCCGGCGGAAAAGCTGAATCTCATCGTGGGATCCATGCCTCTGGAAGACGCGGACAGCGAAAATGTAAGAAAAAGGATTCTCGCTATTCTGAAGGAAAAATACGGAATGGAAGAAGAGGATTTCCGCAGCGCCGAGATCGAGGCTGTCCCGGCGGTGAAGGCGAGATCTCTGGGGCTGGACCGCAGTATGGTAGCCGCTTACGGACAGGATGACCGCGTCTGTGCCTATCCGGCTCTGACGGCTCTTCTGCGTCTGCAGGATGCGCCGAGGACGGCAGTCTGTATTCTGACAGATAAGGAAGAAATTGGGAGCGTAGGAAATACGGGAATGGAATCCCGCAATTTTGAGCTCTTTCTGATGAAGCTCCTGGAAAAGAGCGGTATCACGAGTCCGTACGCGCTTCAGAAAATGCTGTCGGCTTCCAGAGCGCTTTCGGCCGACGTCACGGCGGCTTACGATCCGAATTATCCGGAAGTCATGGAAAAGAATAATGCGGCATATATGGGAAAGGGCATCAGCATTAAGAAGTATACAGGCGCGCGGGGAAAATCGGGCGCATCAGACGCCAATGCGGAATATGTGGCTTATGTGCGCGGAATCTTTGAAAAAGAGGGCGTCGCGTACCAGTCTTCAGAGCTGGGCAAAGTGGATGAAGGAGGCGGCGGCACGATCGCTTATATCCTGGCAAACCGCGGAATGGACGTCCTGGACTGCGGCGTTCCCGTACATTCGATGCATTCGCCGTATGAATCTGCAAGCAAATATGATATTTATGCGGCTTTTCGTGCATATAAGGCATTTCTGGAAAGTATGTAAAGGAAAGAGAGGAGATTTCTCATGGCACAGAAAGTTACTCTGACGTGGTACGGCCACGCATGTTTTAAAATAGAATACAGCGGACACAGTATCGTGATCGATCCTTACCGCGATGTTACCGGTTATCCGGAGCTGAGGCTGACGGCCGGAGCTGTGACGGCGAGCCATGAACATGACGATCACGGCGCTCTGGATCAGGTGACAGTCGTCAGAGAAGAAGGAGAGTCTCCGTTCCGTATGGAGACGGTAAGCTGTTTCCACGACGATGCAGGCGGCACGCTGCGCGGCGAGAACAGGATTACCGTCATCGAGGCCGGAGGCAAGAGGATCGCTCATATGGGTGACCTGGGACATATGCTCAGCGAAGAACAGCTCGCCGCTGTGGGCAGATGTGATGTGATGCTGATTCCGGTGGGCGGATATTATACTGTCGATGCGAAAGGCGCGAAGCGAGTCGTGGATGCGGCTGATCCCGCCGTCGTCATTCCGATGCACTACCGCAGCGGCTCCTACGGTTATGATGTGATCGCAGAGCCGGATGAATTTCTCGAACTCTGTACAGACAGAAAAGTGATACGTGCAAAAGGACCGGTATGGGAGATCGATGACAGTGAGGAAAGGCGCGCAGTCCTCCTGCAGTTTGCGGAATAATGAACTGTGCCGCAGGGAAAACGGGAGTGCCGCAGGAGAAGATCTTCGCAGTGATGCGGCGGGAAAGGCTTGTATGACATGTCGCGGGAGACAAGAAATACTATTTATCTGCAGGGAATCATACTGGCTGCCGCCGGTATTCTCACGAAAATCATCGGATTCGTCTATCGGATTCCCATGGCGAATCTTCTGGGAGATCAGGGAAACGGAATTTATTCCGTGGCATTCGGCATCTACAATATCGCGCTTACGCTGTCTTCCTACAGTCTGCCTCTGGCAGTCTCGAAGCTGGTCTCTTACCGTGTTGCGAAAAAAGAATATAAAAATGCCAGACGTGTCTTCCGGGACTCGATCTGTTTTGCGGTCATCGTAGGGACGGCGGCCTGTGTTCTGCTCTACGCCGGAGCGGATATGCTGGAAACACTCTATCACAGACCGGGACTCGCTCAGCCTCTGCGCGTACTGGCGCCCACTACTTTTGTCGTAGCTGTTCTGGGAGTTTTCCGCGGCTTTTTCCAGGGACACGGAAATATGGTGCCGACGGCGCTGTCTCAGATCGCCGAGCAGATCGTCAATGCCGTTGTTAGCGTGATTGCGACATACCAGTTTATGCGCCTGTTCGCATCCTCGCCGGAGGTCCATGCCTACGGGGCGGCGGGAGGAACGCTCGGAACTCTGGCGGGCGCGCTGACGGCGCTGTTTCTGTTTTTCTGGATGTTCTGGCTCATGCGGGGCACGCTGCGCCGCAGAGAGGCATCCGATGTCTCGAAGCGCGAGAAAAACAGGAGCATCGCAGGGGAACTCGTACTTACCGTCATTCCGATTATACTCAGCCAGACGATTTATCAGATCGGATACACGATCGATGATTTTCTCTTCGGCAATCTCATGGCCGAAAAGGGATTCAGCGATGCGACCGTCAGCTCTCTTCAGGGAGTGTTCAATACGCAGTATAATCAGCTGATCAATCTGCCGGTTGCAGTGGCTACCGCCATGGCGGCTTCGACGCTGCCGGGAATCATCCGCGCCCGCGTTCAGGGAGGCGCAGGCGAGGTCAGCAGAAAGATCGACTCTGTGATCAAATTCAATATGGTCATCGCTTTTCCGTCAGCGGTAGGTCTTGCCGTTCTCGGCGGCCCGATCGTGAAGCTGCTGTTTCCCGAACTGACACAGTATCAGGAGCTGGCGGGCCGGCTTCTGCTCACAGGATCTTCAGCGGTCGTCTTTTATGCGCTGTCCACGATCACGACATCGATTCTGCAGGGACAGAATTACATGAGAATCCCTGTGGTGCATTCGGGAATCTCTCTGATCATACATGTCATTCTCGTCTGCTGCCTGCTGAAATATACCGATCTCGGAGTTTACGGGCTGATTATCGGCAACGTCACGTTTCCTGTGATCGTCAGTATGATGAATATGCTGTCTATTACGCTGAAAATGCGGCATCGCTGGAATATTTCCCGTGTTTTCGGCATACCCTTGATAGCATCGGCGGTCATGGGGGCCGCCGCGTCTGCCGTATATCATCTGGTCTATATCCTTGTGCCGTATAATGTTCCGGCGCTGCTTCTGAGCATCGCTGCCGCCGTTTTCCTGTACGCGGTGCTGATCCTGCGGATGAAGTGTTTTACGAGACAGGAACTGCTGGATCTGCCGATGGGAGCGCGCCTTGTGCGCCTGATGAGGATCCGGTGACGGAATCAGGAGCATACATCCGTAAAAGAACGGAGTACGGAGCTGAAGTACAGACCTGCATCCTGATTTTCCGGCAGATGTGAACTGTTTTTGCGGAAACACAGAGCGGGGAAAGACGGAATATGTCATCATTTTTACAGGCGGATCTCATTCAGAAAATAGCGGCCACTGCATTCGTGTCCATGGCTCCGGTGGTGGAGCTGAGGGGCGGAATTCCCTTCGGAGCGGCGCTGGGTCTCGGACCGGAAACAGCGATGATCGCGGCGGCCGCCGGAAATCTCATCCCGGTGCCGTTTATCATCCTTTTTATCCGAAAGATCTTCTGCTGGATGGGAAAATTCGGTTCTCTCGGCCGTGCGGCGCGGTATTTTGAAGCGAAGGCGGAGAAAAAGAGTGATAAGGTTACGCGGTACCGGAGGTTCGGCCTATGCCTTTTCGTGGCCGTTCCTTTTCCGGGAACGGGCGCCTGGATGGGGGCTCTGATCGCAGCGCTTCTCGGAATGAAGCTGAAAGAAGCTCTGACGGCGATCGTGCCGGGCGTCGTCATTGCGGCGCTTCTCGTGACAGGAGCGACCTTCGGCGTACTGACGTTTTTCTGAAGGCACAGACGGGGGAGGTGATCTGTATTTCAGCAGGATATAAAATTTTTATCGTAGAAGATGACGCCGTCATCGCCCGGGCTATGAAAAATCATATCGAGACATGGGGTTTTACGGCGCGGACGGCGACGGATTTCCGCGATGTGATGCGGGAATTTGCCGCATTCAGCCCGCATCTGGTGCTGATGGACATCTCGCTGCCTTTCTTTAACGGATACCACTGGTGCAGTGAGATCCGCAGAATTTCGGAGGTGCCTGTCATCTTTATTTCGTCGGCGGTGGATAAGATGAATATCGTCATGGCTGTCAGCATGGGCGGCGATGATTTTATCGCCAAACCTTTCGATCTGGAGGTTCTTACGGCCAAAATCCGCGCGCTGCTGCGCAGAACGTATGACTTCTCCGGCACGGCGGCGCTTATCGAACACAGAGGCGCGATTCTGAATACCGATGACACGACACTGTTTTATGAAGGCAGGCAGATCGATCTGACAAAAAACGAATACCGGATTCTGAAAACGCTGATGGAGGAACGCGGACATGTGGTAAGCCGTGATACGCTGATGAAACGTCTGTGGGAGACGGACAGCTTTGTGGATGAAAACACACTGACGGTCAATGTGGCACGTCTGAGAAAGAAGCTGGAATCCGCGGGACTTTCCGATTTCATACGGACCAGAAAGGGCGAGGGTTATATGGTATGATACGGCGGGAGAGGGGGACGCATGAAAGAAAGGAAAAAGGAACGCAGCAGACCGGGCGTCACAGATCTGATACTTGCGTACGCTGCAGAAAACAGAAAAATCATTCTGCTCTGGCTCTGTGCGGCGGCCTGCTTTGCCGTCGTTTTTTATCTCTGCGGCCTGCCGCTTTCTCCCGTACTGTACGCGCTGCTTCTTTCCGCCGTCTTTTTCGGCGCGGCGGCAGTATGCGGATTTCTGAAATTCCGCCGCCGTCACAGAGAACTTTCCGATCTGAAGAGGGCCATTACCGTGACACAGGAACCGCTGCCGCGTCCGCACGGCCTGATCGGACGCGACTACAGCGAGCTGGTGGAGACTGTGCTGAATGACCGGGCGAAGATCATTTCCTCCGCGGACAGTGCGCGCGCCGATATGATGGAATATTATACGGCGTGGGTTCATCAGATCAAAACGCCGATCGCCGCCATGCGCCTGCTGCTTCAGAGCGAGCCGCATATTCTTCAGCAATATACCGGCTGCACGGAGCCCTATGCTGCCTGTGAACCGCTGAAGGCGGAACTTCTGGAGGAACTGTTCAAGACGGAGCAGTATGTGGACATGGCGCTGCAGTACGTAAGGCTCGATTCGGAGACGACCGATTTTCTCTTCCGGGAATACAGCCTGGATGACATCATCCGTCAGGCGGTTCGGAAATTTTCATCCGTTTTTATCCGGAAGAAAATAATTCTGGATTATGAGGAGACGGGGCTCAGCCTTGTGACAGACGAAAAGTGGTTTGTCTTTGTCCTGGAACAGATCCTGTCGAACGCCCTGAAATATACGGACAGCGGCGGAAGGATCTCCGTCCGTACGGAAACGGCGGATCATCGCGCGGGCCGGGCCTGCGCTGATCCGGAGGAAAAACGCAGAGCGGATCAGAAAGAAAGCGAAGGCCTCATTCTGGTCATCGAGGACAGCGGCGTCGGCATCGCGCCGCAGGATCTGACGCGCGTCTTTGAAAAAGGATTTACCGGGTATAACGGGCGGCTGAACAGGAAATCGACCGGAATCGGGCTGTATCTGTGCCGCCGGGTCATGGACAGACTGTCCCACAGCATCGAAATCGAATCGGAACCGGGCCGGGGAACGAAAGTGAAAATCGGACTGGACCGTTATCAGCTGAAGGGCGACTGAAAGGCGGGCAGACAGTTCCGGAAAAAAGAAAAAAGTGACATCAGAAGTGATTCCGCGCGACGGCGCGGTGAGATGATGAGACAATGTGACAGAAATGTAAGGTGAGACAGGGAAATGTAAGCCGGATCGATGGCATGCATTTCCCTGTTTTTTGTATAATAAGGGCAGTGAGAATCGAAAGGGTAAGGGAAAGGAGGCAGAAAATGCCGATACTTGAAGTTCATCATCTGAAAAAAGTCTATGTACAGCGTCTGGGCGGAAACCATGTACAGGCACTGTCTGACGTGACATTTTCCGTGGAAGAAGGAGAATACGCGGCAATCATGGGGGAATCAGGTTCCGGAAAGACGACGCTTCTCAATATCCTGGCGGCGTTCGACAAACCGACCAGCGGAGAAGTCCTTCTGTCGGGAAAAAACATCAACGAAATCAGTGAAAAAGAGATTTCGGCCTTCCGGAGGGAAAATCTCGGGTTTGTCTTTCAGGATTTCAATCTTTTAGACACCTTTTCTCTGAAAGAGAATATCTTTCTTCCGCTGGTGCTTTCCGGAAAAAAATATCCGGAAATGAGCGCGCGCCTGGCGCCCGTCGCCCGCAGGCTCGGCATCTCTGATATTCTCATGAAATATCCGTATGAGGTATCAGGAGGACAGAAGCAGAGAGCAGCCGTGGCCAGAGCCGTGATCACACAGCCGAAGCTGATCCTCGCGGATGAGCCGACGGGAGCTCTCGACTCGCGCTCTTCGGACGAGCTTCTGGATCTCTTTAACGGCCTGAACAGCGACGGCCAGACGATACTCATGGTGACGCATTCGATCCGCGCGGCCAGCCGGGCGAAAAGGGTACTTTTTATCAGGGACGGAGAAGTCTTTCATCAGATCTATAAGGCGCAGAGAAGCGACGAGGAAATGTATCAGCTGATTTCCGACACGCTGACGGTGCTTGCGACGGGCGGTGAGCAGAAATGAAACATAATTTCTATCTCCGCCTGGCACTGGGCAATATACGCAGAAACGCAAAATTCTATGTCCCATTTCTGCTGACATGCATTGCGGCGGCCGCCCTGTTTTTTGACATGACAAGTCTCAGCATCAATGAGACAGTGATACGCGAATCGAGCGATACCCGTCTGCTTCTGCGGCTCGGTCTGATCGTCGTGGCGATATTCTCGGTGATTTTTCTCTTTTATACCAACAGCTTTCTGATCAAACGCAGACAGAAAGAACTGGCGCTGTATAACATCTTCGGCATGGAAAAGCGTCACATCGCCCGAATGATGACATGGGAGACGATCCTTCTGGCCGTCATCAGCATCGGAGCGGGAACGGTGCTGGGCATCATCTTCGACAGGCTTCTGTTTCTGATCATCGCCCGTCTGACCCGTCTGAGTTCGCTGGAATACAGTCTGAATCTGCGGCCGGCTCTGGCGACATTTCTCCTGTTCGGTGCGATTTTCCTGCTGATTCTGATCTCCGGTGTTTTCAGAATCACGAAATCGAGACCGATGGAGCTTTTGAGAGGCTCTGCTGCCGGAGAGCGCGAGCCGAAAAGCCGTCTTCTGATAACTCTGGCCGGAGCGGTATTTCTGGCCGCCGGATATGGCCTGGCGGTCAGTCAGCGCGGACTGTCGGCGCTGACGATGTTTTTCGCAGCCGTCGTACTGGTCATTCTCGGGACATACTGTCTGTTTACCTCCGGTACGATCGCAGTCCTGAAGCTGCTTCGGAAAAACAGAAACTTTTATTATAAACCGAACCATTTCATATCTGTCTCCGGAATGCTTTACCGCATGAAACAGAACGCGGTGGGACTGGCCAATATCTGTATTCTGTCGACGATCGTACTGGTGCTTCTGTCGAGCACGGTGAGCATGTATGCCGGCATGAACAATGTCATAGAGAACAGGTTTGCCTGCGACATACAGGGCACAGCCGTCTATACGTCGGCAGGCGGGAAATATGAGGGACAGACAGAGACGGTTGCGGAAAATACGGAAGCCGAGCTTTACCGTATCGCGGCAGATCTGGATCTTAAAATATCGGATTACGTTTTTTACAGAGATCTGTCTGTCATGCTCATGTACGACGGACAGGGATTTACTGCAGAGGGAGCGCAGAACGCAGAGCTCGATGACGTCGCCGTTTTCAATTTCATTTCCGCGGATTCCTGGGAAAATCTTACGGGAAGCCGGAAAGAAGCGGCCGACGGTGAAATATTTGTCTTCAAC
>CALXIZ010000008.1 GCA_944388495.1 uncultured Clostridia bacterium
CAGACAAAAACGCATCGATTGAAAAAGCTTATGAAAAGCTTCAGGTGATCAGCCAGGATCAGAAGAAGCGGATGGAATACGAAGCCAGGGAAAAAGCCATCCGGGACCACAACCAGATGATGAAGGAGGCCGTCGAACGCGGACTGAAGCAGGGAAGAGCCGAAGGCCTTGAGCGTGGCAGAGCCGAAGGCCTTGAACGTGGCAGAGCCGAAGGCCTTGAACAAGGGAAAATCGAAGCAGCAAGACAGCTTCTCGCTTCCGGCTTTGATGAGGAAACGGTGATTAAATCTATGAATCTGTCTCCTGCTCAGATCAAAGCGTTAAAGGAATAGCGATTTACGGCTTTTGGGGCACTGGGGCAATTCCAGATTCTGTGTAAAGGTCAATTCTAAAATACCGGATATCTGCCATATTTCAGGCAGATATCCGGTATTTATTTTTGGCACGCCCGGTTTTGGCGCGCCCGGCGGCGAGCTCTGTTCTTTTGTGAAAAGAGAACGATTACGATTCACACCGGTCCGTCTCAGAGCGCAGATCCGTATCTATATTCTGAGACGTTTTGATCACGTACTGATTTCGGCCCTTTTCCTTCGCTTCATACAGGAGCCGGTCCGCCTCCAGATACAGCTCCTCCGGCGTCTGAAACGCCCGGATCTGTAAAGCGCCGATACTGCAGCAAAGCTGATGTTCGTCCCAGGTGATGTGGCGGATACGTTCCAGACAGAGACGAAGCAAAAAGTCCAGCTCCGATACCGGTATGCTCTCATATACCAGGACAGCGAATTCATCGCCGCCCATACGCCCGATAAAGCTGCTCTGACGAAAGACTTCTTTCAGACTGTGCGCGGTTTCCTTCAGTGCCCGGTCTCCTTCCGGATGGCCGTAGTTATCATTGATCTCCTTAAAGTGATCCAGATCTATCATAATAAAATAACCGAGCGGCCCGCTCTGTCCCTTCATGGATTGCACCGCCTGACCGCAGGCGGAGAAGAAGGCTCTCCGTGTCATCAATCCGGTGAGAGAATCCTGTCTGCTTTCTATAGACATACACGAAGTATAGCGCCGGTTCAGGATCAGAAAAAGGATCACCAGAACCATCAGAGAGAGGATTCCGAACAGAAACTGAACCTGAAGATGAGAAATATCTCCGTAATAGGTATCCGAGAGCTGAATGCCGTCGGCGCTGAGGACGTAATAGATGCGATTTACAAAATAAAAAGTAACCGCCAATGCTGACAGCATCGTCACAATAAATACAATGACGAGAGACAGAACGTGATACCGCTCTCCGGTGAGCGCGGCCTGATACATCGCCAGGCGGCGCCGGAACCGCTGCCATACGCCGGAACGGGCAATCGCCCATAAAAGAAGTACGGCGCAGGTAGCGATCAGACTGGAGCTTATATTCACGGGAGAAAAAAAGCCGGAAAAGGCGTCCTTCGGCCGGTATCCCGCCTCCGGAAAGAACAGAGCCATCGTGCTGAATACCATCAGAGAGTGGATCACCCGTCCGAAAAAGGATATCACAGTGACCCACAGCCAGGCAAATCTCCGGTTCCGCACAGCCATATACAGAAGACCGGCTGTCAGACCGAAGAGCATCCGGCTGCCTACACTGAGAATAACACTTCCCAGAGGATCTCCGCTGTAAAGAGGAGAGAACAGCTTATCTGTATCCATGACATAACTGGCAGAGGCTTTCCACATACTGGCCAGACCGAACACAGCTCCCACGACGGCAGACTCCGGCGGTCCCATGAGCGCTCCGGCTGCCAGAACCGGTATGTACGCGATAGTAATAGAGATCGGTTCTATGTGAAAATATCCGAAAAAAGAAAAAGACATCAGCAATTCTGTTGCGATCAGCGCTAACAAACCGAGCCGCCGCACGGAACGGTCGGATGACGAAAAGTATCTCCTCATTCTTATACCTCTATTGCAATGTGTATATGATACATTTTATTATACCCGCGGCATCCGGATTTCGCAAATAAGCGTTTTTCCGGAAGTTTTCGGGGAAAACGAAGCACCGCAATCCTGATACCCGTCGTATCAAAATTGCGGTGCTTTTCTGGTGGACGATATGGGGATCGAACCCACGGCCTCAGCGTTGCGAACGCTGCGCTCTCCCAGCTGAGCTAATCGCCCGGATCTGAAATATCTGCTCTTTCTGCAGATCATTATATCACTTTCTGCGGAAAATGTTATCTTTTTTCAGATTTTTCTCAGAATTTCCGACGACCGTTTCTCCGGCGGTTATGCAGGGAAAGCCGCGAGGGAGAACCGGCAGGCCCTCCCTCATCTCTTCCGGCGGCCGGCCGCATCCGGCCGGCCGTCTTTTACAGACTGAACTTTCCTGTTTTTGCCTATGTCCTGATCCTGAATGTCCGCGGGGCGAACCGGAATACGAGTATGCCGGCCACGATACTGTACAGAATACAGAAGATGATCGTCATCATCCCGAATATCGCCGTGGACATTCTCACCTGCATCAGTCCGAAGCAGATCAGATACGTCACCCACAGGATGATCATATACATGCCGCTTTTCAGCTCAGTGCCCGTATTGTACGGCTGCAGCAGGTAATAGATCGTCAGATAATGAACAGAAAAAAAGATGCTCAGGCAGACGATCGATACAAACAGAACAGCGTAATTCAGAGAATTTTCCGTTCCTCCCGAGAGAAAAAGAAGCAGAGCGAGTCCTCCTCCGATCACCGCAGCCGGCAGGAGATTTACCTTTACGATCTCACGCAGCCGGATCCGGAACAGCTTCAGAATCGATTCCGGCTGCCTGTAAAAAGAGTACCTCAAAAGACTGTGGTCACAGTTCATGAAGAGAACACGGGTAAATCCCGTTCCTCTGTTAATCGCGTACATGATAAATACAAAATACGGCAGATATGTCAGAAGCATTTCGTTGACGGCCGGACATGCCTCCGGCCACATCTGCAGAGCCAAAGCGGCAAAACAGACAAGAGCCGCACAGATTCCTGCGATTCTTCTTGAGGATTTCCAGAGAATTTTCTGATGCCTCCGGATAAAAAGCTCATTCAGATATTCGAATCCCTTCCTTCCGCTCGTGATCGACGTATCGGCAGAGATCACCTTTCTGCTCTGTTTCAGAGACTGCCTGCGTATTTCATCCATCTGATGCATCGACTGTATCAGAATCTTGCTGTACATCTCACGGTAACAGCTGAAACCGGCGATCGAAGGGATACATACTGCTCCGGCAGCAGCGGCGATAATCAGTACGGCGGCGGAAACAGCCGGCGGGAGTATCAGCCCTGCGACAGGAGGAACATACGCCGCCGCTATCAGAGCGCCCAGAACGATCCAGCCGGCGCGCCCGAGTTTATTTTCGTTCGAAGCCCTTCCCGTGCGCCGGTAATCGGCGAGTGCCACGGTTGCCATGACCAGCTTTGATCCCGCCGCGGAAAACGGCATCAGAATGCAGAGCCAGAGCGGAACATCGCGCATCATTCCGAACAGGACGGTAAACGGAAGAAATCCGGCGATGACCTTCAGTATCGAATAAGCATAATTCGTCAGTGTATATTTCTTGGCGTCCATACGCATCAGAATCATGGCATAATATTTGTCCCGTCCCGGATTAAACATATATGTATTCGTAAAAGCTCCCACCGCCGTCAGAAACACGAACATATGCAGAAACAGCCGGTCAGACGGCACATCGCGGTAAAGCATGCCGGCTCCGAAAATCATGACCAGCAGATAAAGAAATTTTCCGCCGAACGCGCTGATGACTTCCCAGATCGCAGCCAGAATGCCGGCGAAAATCTTGAGTCCGCCTTTTCCGTACAGAGACTCCGGAAGTATTTTTTTCAGCAGCGGTATCTGCTTCAGCGAATAGAGAATCCCGTTGACGCGATATGTATTTTTGAGCGCAAAGGAAATAAAAAATGTTTTTCTGCTGTTCACGCCTGTTTCCCCCGTTTCCCGCCGCCGTTCTCTTCACTTCCGCTTTCTTCGGCGCCGCCTTCTTCTCTCAGTGCGCTGAGAATTTTCTCCTTGAATCCGGTTTCATCAAGATTGCTCTGATCCACTTTTTCCAGAACGCCGTGATTCAGAAGTACGATCTCGTCACACAGATCGAGCGCCAGATCCATGATATGGGTCGAAAAAATCGTAATGCGGTCCTGCTTCAGCGAACGCAGCATCTGCTTCATCTCCTCCGCCACGACCACATCCAGCGAAGTCAGCGGCTCATCCAGAAGAAGAATCCGGGGCCTGGCGATAATATTGATCAGCATCTGCATCTTATTCTTCATCCCGTGCGAATAGTCCTTCAGCAGTCTGTCTCTGTCCTCCGGCGCAATGCTCACTTCATCGAAATATTCGTCAATCGTTCTGAGATCCGCCAGAGAATCCGCGTTGATATCGAGAAAAAACTTCAGAAACTCTCTGCCTGTCAGAAATTCCGGCACCGTCGGTGTCGACAGAACATAACCGACATCCTCCGCCGTCGTTTCCCGCCGTACTCCGTCCGTTTCCAGATAAAAATCTCCGCCGTCCGCCGGGATATCCCGGTTCAGACAATTAAACAGCGTCGTCTTTCCGGCGCCGTTTCTTCCCAGCAGCCCGTAAATCCGCCCGCTCTCGAAAGAAAAATCGATATCTCTGAGAACCTCTTTCTTCTCAAAACGCTTTGACAGGTGCTCGATCACAAATCTCATATAGCCTTTTCCCCTTTCTGTTACAACCTGTTTATGGTCAATTCCCCCTTACATCCAGTAAGGAATTACCCGTCTTGTTGCTTTTTCCTGCCTTTCTGTCACGTTTTATCATTATACAATGATATGTCAGCCGGCCGCCACCGAAAGGAAAAACTTTTATATAATCTTAATACCGTCCGCACCTCTTCCTATCATCTGTCCCGGATCCGATATCCCGCATCCCGCTTCTGACACCTTATATCCCGAATCCGACATCCCGCATCCTGTTTCCGACGTCTTACATCCCGGATCCGATATCCTGCATCCCGCCCCCGGGCCTCACATCCCGGATCTGATATTCTGTTCTTAACGGAATCGTACTGGTATTATTCAAAAATAGTACCAGCATGACTATGCCTGAGTGATATATCGCTTCTCTTTTCCGCGGTTTACTTTTTTCCGCAGCTCTCAGTCTTTCCGGCACTCCGGAAAAATTCCGGCCAGACGCCGCATGAGCTCCGGTATCTTTTCCTGTTCAATGCCGGCGTAATTGATTACCAGTGTACAGGTATCGTCAGGCACGTCGGAATAACTGTAGTCGGAATACATGGACAGACTCAGATCGGCCGCAAGTCCCGCCTGACGCACCTCCTCCTCACTCATGCGTGTTCTCACGCTGAGCAGAAAATGCGTGCCGGCATTGCATTCCCTGAGTTCGGAGATCTTCATCAGAGGAGAGGCACGAAATGCGCTCAGAATATGCCTGCGCTGGCCGCGATAGTAAAATTTCATGCGGTTTATATGGCGCTCCAGATGTCCCTCCGAGATAAAACGGGCCAGAGCATACTGTTCAAAGCTCGATACCGTACAGGAATAAAAGCTCATGGTATCGATGTAGCGCTGCAGAAGATCCGGCGGGAGAATCATATAGCTGATCCGCAGCGAAGGAACCATGCTTTTTGAAAAAGTATTCATATAGATGACTTTATTCTGTGTGTCCTGAGCAAACAGCGGGAGAATAAATTTTCCGCTGTAACGGAATTCACTGTCATAATCATCTTCGATAATATACCGTTTCTTCACGCGGCTGACCCATTCCAGGAGTTCCAGACGGCGTCTGATGGGCATGACGATGCCGGTCGGAAAGTGATTTGCCGGCGAGACATGCACCACATCCGCTCCGCTCTCTTCCAGCAGATCGATCATCAGACCGCTTCGGTCGATCGGTATGTATTTCCACGGGTTTCCGTAGCTCGCCGAAATCGCCGCAAATTTTTTATATCCCGGATCCTCGATGGCAAATGTGCAGGCCCGGCCGAACATCTGCATCAGACGGCTGTACAGGTATTCCGTCCCGGCTCCGATGATAATCTGAGACGGCATCACCTTCATCCCTCTGTTGCGGAGAAGATATCCGGAAATCGCCGCTCTGAGCTCGTAAAGACCATTGTAGGGAACCGTTTTCCACAGCGTGTCATTCTGCAGCGAAAGCGCTTCCCGCATAAAACGGTTCCAGACGGATGCCGGAAAATGCTTTAATCCGATGCGGTTCGCCTTGAAATCGACAAAATATTCCCGCTCCGGCGGTTCCGGCGGGTACTCCGGCGGTTCCGCCACCTTTTTCTTTCCGTACTTCGACAGATCTTCGACAAAATAGCCTCTGCGTTCGATGGATCGTATATATCCCTCTGTGAGAAGCTGTTCATAAGCGTTCATCACTGTGACCACACCGATATTCAGATGGCGGGCCAGGCTGCGCTTCGACGGCAGCTTCTCCCATGCTTTGAGCTTTCCTTCGATAATATCATCGCGGATACACCGATAAAGATACTCGTAAACGGGCATATGCCCTCTGTTATTGATATCATAAGTCAGCACTGCGTATTTCCTCCCGACTTTTCCGCTCTGCCGTTTCCCGGTCTTTTCCCGGGGAGTCCGGAGACTTCCGGCGGAAATCTGGTTCTAATATTTTTTTATTATTTGATTCTTTTAATAGCACCATTTTGATTGTACAATGAGTCCACCGTTAAATCAAGCTGCTGCTACTCCCCGACCGGACGGCAGGCATGTCGCAAGTTCTCCCTCACGATATCCGGACATGACAGAAAGTGCCTGCAGAGACGGAGGGAGAGCAGACGGCTCTGACGGAAGCTTATCGATAAAGGATATTGGTTTAAAAAAGATCAGGAGGATCATGGAAAAATGGGATATGAATTAAAGAAAAGATATGATCTTTATATAGATGGAAAGTGGGTTCCGGCATCGGACGGCGCTGTCTTCACCGCGAAAAATCCGGCGACCGGCGAAGTTCTGGCGGAATGCGCTCAGGCGACAAAAGAAGATGTGGACGCCGCTGTCAGAGCGGCCTGGAAAGCTTATCCGGGCTGGAAAGCGGTGGAACCGAGCGCACGTGCAGCGATTCTGATGCAGATCGCCGACCGTATCGATGAGAATGCGGAGCTGCTGGCACGGATTGAAACGATGGATAACGGCAAACCGATCCGCGAAACGACAGCGATCGACGTGCCGCTTTCTTCCGATCATTTCCGTTATTTTGCCGGAGCGATCCGTACGGTTGAAGGGACGGCCACTATGCTGGACGGCAATTATATGAGTCTCGTCCTGCGCGAGCCGATCGGCGTCGTCGGGCAGATCGTTCCGTGGAACTTCCCGTTCCTGATGGCAGCCTGGAAACTCGCCCCTGCTCTGGCAGCCGGAAACTGCATCGTCTTTAAGCCTTCTTCCTCCACATCGCTGAGCATGCTGGTCTTCATGGAACTGATCGAGGATCTTCTTCCTGCCGGTGTCGTCAATGTTATCACCGGTTCCGGCGGAAAATCCGGACAGTATCTGCTGGATCATCCTGATATCCGCAAGCTCGCATTTACCGGTTCCAGCGAAGTCGGCGTCAGCGTCGCCCAGGCGGCTGCTGAAAAGCTCATTCCTTCCACACTTGAGCTGGGCGGAAAGAGTGCGAATATCTACTTCAGCGACTGCCAGTGGGATATGGCTCTCGACGGTCTGCAGCTCGGTATCCTTTTCAATCAGGGACAGGTATGCTGTGCAGGTTCCCGTGTCTTCGTTCAGGAGGATATTTACGACAGATTTGTGGAAGCGGCGGTAGATGCATTCAATAAAATTACAGTCGGCAATCCTCTGGATCCCGCCACTCAGATGGGTTCTCAGATCAACATGGCCCAGGTGGAAAAGATCCTCGGCTATATCGATATCGCAAAAGCAGAAGGCGCCGAAATCCTCTGCGGCGGTGAGCGCTATATGGAAAACGGATGCGATAAGGGCTGCTTTATGAAGCCGACTCTCATCGCAAATGTGACGAATGACATGCGTATCGCTCAGGAGGAAATCTTCGGACCGGTAGCCGTCATCATAAAATTCAAAACAGAAGAAGAAGTCATCGCCATGGCCAACGATTCCGAATACGGTCTTGGAGGCGCTGTCTGGACGCGCGATATCAATCGTGCTCTGCGCGTGGCAAGAGGCATCGAAACGGGCCGCATGTGGGTCAATACCTACAATCAGATTCCGGCAGGCGCTCCGTTCGGCGGATACAAACGGTCCGGCATCGGCCGCGAGACAGATCTCAGCATTCTGGAACACTACACGCAGAAGAAAAATATCATGATCAATCTCAACGAGACTCCTTCCGGCTTCTATCCTCAGAAATAGAATTCCGCATCCGGAACCGGCCGGAAGAGAAAAAAAGGCAAATTACAGTACATACGTTCTCGTTCTTTCGCGGAAAAGCGCTCTGTCTGCAGAGCGCTTTTCCTCTTTTCTGTCTTCCCTTTTCTTTTCCGCGTTCTCTCAATTCCGTTCAGTCTCTCCTGCAAAAAGCCGCATCATCCACGACATCATCGATGCCGATAGACACCGTCACGATACGCCCGCACTGCTTTTTCGCCGGCTCCGCTTCATGGCCGTGTTTTCTGCAGTGAAATGCCACCGTCAGATCAGCCTTTACCGCTCCCTCCGCCGCCTCGCCCGTATCGGCGCTGACGCCGCTCGGAAGATCGAGAGCACATACAGGAGCGTTTGCTGCGTTCATCAGAGCCGCCGCCTTTCTTCCGTCTTCTCTCAGTGAACCGTGAAATCCGGTTCCGTAAAGCGCATCCACTATCAGGTCCGCCTCTGCAGGGATCTTCGGACTGATCTGTGAAATATCCTCTGCCACATCTACATTCTTCATCCTTCTGAAATTATATCCGGCATCTTCCGTCACCGGCATACCTTCACAGAGGACGACGCTCACAGCGGCGCCTGTCTCTTCGTACAGACGGGCCGCCACAAAACCGTCTCCTCCGTTATTTCCCTTCCCCGCAAAAATCACAATTCTCTTCGCCTCCGGCCATGTCCGCCTCATCACTTCGAAAGCGGCTGTGCCGGCATTTTCCATCATCTGACGATAGGAAACACCCCTGCTGTCGGCTATTCTTTCTATTTCCTTCATTTCCGCAGCCGAAACTGTTTTTTTCCGATCCATTTTTCCGCACCTCTCTTACGTTTTTCATCATTTCAGATCTATTTTATCACGAAAACATCATGAAGACGTATCGTGGACGAAAAAGCATACAAATACGTTTCTTTGTACGATATTTGTGCTATAATACAAGTTGCTTAACAGCATCAACGGAATAATCAGTCCGAACAGATGCGGACCCGCGGACTGCAGACCGGATCCGCCCTTTTCGGGCGAAGAAAGATAGGAAATAAAGGAGGGATTCCCGTGCTTACACTGGAAAATGTCCGCTGGAATCTTCCGGACGGAGAAGAGCTTTTA
>CALXIZ010000009.1 GCA_944388495.1 uncultured Clostridia bacterium
CTGTCATCGTAGCGGCGCCTCTCATCGGCCTGGTTCTGCTGGAGGATATGGGAAACGCGCTGGTCATTACCTTCATGATGATCATCATGATTTACGCGGCAGGCGTCAACGGAAAAATATACTGGGGCTGTGCCGCCGGGGTATGCGCCTCTCTGCCGGTCATCTACTTTCTGATGGCGGATCATCAGAAGGCGCGTATCGACGCCTTTCTCAACCCGAATGATCTGAGCATCAACGCCAATTATCAGGTCTGGCACTCGAAAATCGCCATCGGTTCCGGCGGATTCTTCGGTAAGGGACTGTTTCAGGGAGAACAGAAATCGCTGAACTACCTTCCGGTCGCCAATTCCGATTTTATCTTTGCCGTTATCTGTGAAGAGCTCGGTTTTCTCGGCGGCGGTGCAGTCATCGCTCTTTACGGGCTTTTCATGTACCGGATCGTGCGGATCGCCTCGAGAGCGAAAGATACCTACGGCTATCTGATCGTGATCGGACTGGGAGCCATGTTTTTCTTCCAGATCTTCGAAAATATCGGCATGACGATGGGAATCATGCCTGTGACGGGAATCACTCTGCCGTTTATCAGTTCAGGAGGTACTTCCGTCATCATGAATATGATCGCTCTCGGAATTATCATCAGCGTGGGCATCCGAAGCAAGGTCATCAATTTCTGAAAAGGGACAAAACTATATCAGAACGGCGGATTTTTCCGGCAGGATTTCTCCGGTTTTATACCGGATCATCTCTTATGGAAAAATCCGCCGTTTCAGCGTTTTCGTCCTTTTTTCCTGAACAGAAAAAAGCAGATCATAGAAATGCGGGCTGCTCTGCAAAGTGCTTTTGTCGTTATACGGGAAGTACCGACTCATCGGTATTTCCCGTATTCAATGAAAAACACTGCACAGGAACCGTCATATCTTCCGGCATTTCCTGTGCAGTGATGCAAAAATCTTTTTCTGTTACTGAAGAACGTATGATTCTCTTTCAGTAAAGGCCGATCAGCCGCGCGGCGCCAGAACGAGCGCCGTTCCCTTGATTACTTCCTCACCGCGCTGATTCGTATAGCTGACATCGAAAAGGACTCTTCCCTTTTCCCGTTTTTCCGCGACGGTAATCTCCGCCGTGACGGTATCTCCCAGATAGACGGGTTTTACGTAAGAAACACTCTTTTCGAGAAAGATCGTTCCCTTTCCCGGATATTTCATGCCGAGAACCGTACTCACCAGACTGTCCGCCAGACATCCGTGAACGACCCGGGATTTGAACAGAGACGACTCCGCTGCTACCTGATTGATATGCAGTTCGTTGAAATCACCTGTGATTCCCGCGAACTGATAGACGTCGCTCTCACTTATCGTCTTGGAGAAAGAGGCTTTGTCACCGATCTGTATTTCATCGTAGGTTACAAAATCCTTTGCCAAAATTAACTCCTTTCCACGATCCAGTCTCCGATGATCGGAGCGATTTCGTTCTTGCTGTTCGGACTGATATAGATGCCTACATGGCCTACATCAAATATGTGGAATTCCTTATCCGTACTGCTGACAGCATCGAGAAGCGGTTCAGTGGAAACCGGCGGAACCAGATGATCGTACTTCGCACAGATAACGAGCAGAGGGCAGGTGATATTCTCCAGTTTTACTTCTTTGCCTCCGAGCTCGAATTCACCCTTGATGAGCTTATTATCCTCATACATATCCTTTACAAACTGACGGAGCGTTTCGCCTTCCTGATCCGGGCTGTCGAAGATCCAGTTTTCTGTACGCAGGAAGTTTTCGAGATAAGAAGGATCCGCCATAGCCGCGCCGAAGCCGACATATTTGTCGATCATCAGTTCAAACGGCTTGAGCAGAACGAATACGGCATTCATCAGATCCGCAGGAACATTGCCGTAGGCGTCCACCATCTTATCCACGTTGAAATGCTTGCTCCACTTGAACAGAAGACCTTCATTGATGCTGAAGTCGATCGGAGCCACCATCGCGATGAAATTCTTGATTTTATCCTGATGCAGTGAGGTGTAGATCGCGCTGAACGTTCCGCCCTGGCAGACGCCGAGAAGCGTAATCTGCGGCTTGCCGGACTTTTTGATGATATAGTCGACACAGTCGTCCATATACCATTCGATATGATCCTCCAGCGTCATATACATATCTTCCTTTGCCGGATATCCCCAGTCGATGATATAGGTATCGATTCCCTTTTCGAGGAAGGATTTTATGACCGATCTGTCCGGCTGAAGATCCATCATGTACTGTTTGTTAACCAGCGCGTAGGTGATGAGCATCGGCGTATCCTGGAGCTTTGACTCCTCCACCAGCGGAATATAGTGGTAGAGCTTCATCTTGCCGATGTGCAGTACTTCTTCTTTTTCCAGCTCGCCCGTGCGAATCCGGTCGGATGTCATATTGATGAGATTTTCCATTCCCTTTACGACACCGTTCATATAATTTACCGTATATTCAGCAGAGCCTTTAAAATCGAATTTCCCCATTTTTTATCATTCCTCCGTTCCCTTATTTCAGTTCTTCGAGTTCAGCGCGCAGCGACGCGATCTCCTTCTTCAGATCGCGGACGTCCTTCCGCAGGTCGTATACCGTCTTATATACGCTCTTCATTTCCGAATCCGTCGGGATCGGAAGGCCGGCAAGCATGCTTTCCATGAATCTGTCCGCCTTTATCTTGAAATCATAGGCATTCGTCGCATACTGATTGATAAAATCTGCAAATTCGTCGGTGAAATAGAATTTATTGACCGCTGCCGAGTTTACTCTGATCCACATATCGTAGAAATCCTTGAAGGTCAGGTCTTTTTCCGGATCGGCCATCATTTCCTGAATCTTTTCCCAGAGCTCTGTGTTGGCATCGCGCAGAATATTCTGAACGTTGGCTGCGATCTCAAAATAGCTGAACATCATGCGGACGTAGGAATCGAGCATCTCGAGATTTATCGCGATCTTATCCTTTGCCATGCCGACATTTTTCATGTTAAAGAGCTTGCCGAACGAATTCTGGTAAGCGTCTGTCACCAGAGCCACGAATTCCGCATAGCTTTCCTTATCGCCCGTGGAGGCCTTCGCAATGCAGTCCAGCAGAGCTTCTCTCTTCTCTCTCCACGGTGCCATGAAATCTTCCAGAGATGAATTCAGTGTCTTTCCGAAATCCGCATAGGATTCCATCAGGCTGAAGACATCGTCCGACATGATCGGCTTCAGAAATTCCTGAGACATCTCGCGCAGGAGTTCCTCTGATTTTTTCACATAGCGCTCTGCCGCACCGAACGGGTCCTTCAGATTTTCCGAAGCGTCAGCGATACATTCCTTCCAGAAATCATACAGCTTCGTATACATCGACATGGAACTGAAGAAACGTTCCATCACCGGCATCACTTCTTCCGGATTCATTCTGTGGAAAATGTCGCTGCCCGGCGTAAAGTCAAGCCACATGCGGAGCATATTCTCATAGGATTTCCACATGTTCTGTGTCATATCGCCGCTGTTTTTCAGCATGGCTTCTGTCGCAGCCTGCATGGTGCCGAAGATGCTTTCCGCATCCTTTTTTTCCTTCTTCTCAGAATCATCATGGAAGAACTTTGAAAAGTTCTGTACCGCATCCATGTACTGTGCCATCATGTCCTTCTGGAGCTTGAGACCTTTTTCGTACATTTCTTTATTAAAAAAATCCATCGTGTCTCCTTTCTTCTCTTACACACAATTTATTATTTTCACATCCGGAATCTCTATCCAATTCCCAATTATATTTTATACATATAGAAAGAAAATTGCAATTACTTTTAAAGTATACATATATTTAACATAAATTATATTAAAATGCTATAGTTTGCCGTTAAATATAATTGACATTTTTCTACAGAAACCGGGAAGTTTTCCATTTTTTTATAGAAATCATCTGACCCCCGGATCGCCGGACTGCGCGCCTGTTTCCGAAAAGAAAAAGAGCACTGCCGAAAAAAGCAGTTTCCGACAATGCCCTTCTGTCACCGGACCTGATTTTCATCTCCGTTCTCTGTCTCAAAGAGACGTCCGATGATATTCAGGAAATTTCTCGTCACATAGGAATCTTTCTTACAGACGACAGGCACACCGCTGTTCATCGCGATATGAATATTCTCATCCTCCTGAATGATCCCCGCTACCGGACAGCGCAGCGCTTCCGCCATCTCTGCGATTGCCGGAAAGAGTCCGCTCCCGTCGTACCCCGCCCGCACTCTGTTGATCACGACGGAAATTTCAGGAATTCCCTCCTGAAGCAGTTTTCTTTCCAGAGAATCGGAATCGCGCAAAGAGATATAATCCTGTGTCGTCACGATCACCGCACTGTCTGCGGCGGTGACGGCAGCCTGCCACTCCTTTCCCGCACCGGGAGGTGTATCGATGATGATGTGATCACACTTCCCGCTGAGCTTTTCGCAGAGTCGTCTCATATGAGACGGCAGTATCTCCGCCTTATCCGGATTCTGAGAAGCGGACAGAAGATACAGCGCCGGGAAGCGGCGGTCACGGACGATCGCTTTCCGGATTGTACATATCTCTTCTATGATATCGCCGATATCATAGATCACCTGATTTTCCAGGCCGAGACAGATATCGAGATGCCGGAATCCGCTGTTCATATCGATCAGCAGCACCGTTCTGCCTTTCATTGCGAGACATGAGGCGAGGTTTACCGCAAACATCGTCTTTCCCGCGCCGCCTTTTCCTGCCGTTACGGCTGTAATTCTGCCCATTCTTTTTTCTCTCCCGTATCAATTGTTGAACACTGTTTCCGCATTATGGTCGGAATAAACCTCCTGCAGTTCCATATATTTTCCGATCACCTCTCTGGCAACCGGTCCCGCATAGCTTCCGGATCCTCCCTGGAATATCAGTACGGCCACTGCGATCTGCGGATCCTCTACCGGGCCGAAACAGACAAACCATGCGAAATTATCGTATTCGCTCTTGTAGGCATCGATCTGCGTGTAAGTGACCGAACCTCCGGAAAGATTGATCACCGCCTGTCTGACGGCAGAACTCTCCGACGTATAAATATTCGACTCTTCCGTCAGCAGACGATGCATTTCCTCTTCCACCGCCTCGAAGGAGAGTCCCGGCGCGATGCGCGGAAGATATGTTCTGATATATTCCACTTCATCCGGCGGATTTATCTTTCCGGATTTCTGGGCGGTACCCGTTTTCGCTCCCACTTCATAAGGGAAATTATAAAACATCGACCGCGCCGAGCCTTTTGAACCGTTTGCCACACGGCGCATACCCTCCCGGGCTACGGCAAAAGCGTCCGGATTGGTGTTTTCAACTTCTGTTCCCGTATTTTCTTCTTCTTTCATCTGACCCGATACCGATTTCAGCAGTGTCAGATCATACAGCGTACCGTCGTTTGCCACCGTAGCGACATACCTCGCCATCTGAACCGGCGTATATGCGTTTTCCCCCTGCCCGATGGCCAGGTTCAGCGTATCGCCGACACCCCAGGTTGCGACGGAGAAATAGTCGCTGCGGATGCGGTCTGTCAGTGAATTCAGTTCGTCTTCCTTCACCGGCATTTCGCTGAGGCGGTCGTACAGCTCGCTTCTGCTCAGATCCTGATCCGCCCAGCTGACGATCTCATCGACTGTCTCCTCCAGCTTTTCGCTGTCAGACGTCAGAGAAGATTTAAAATACGTCTTGGCTCCGGAAATCAGAACATTCTTCAGGCTGCGCTTCGTAGCGGCGAGCTTCGCCTCCTCGCTCGGCACACCCACGGCGGATTCCGCCAGTTCGATGCCGGTCTTCTGTCCGAGACCGAGCTTTTCCGCATAGTCCATGACCTTCTGAATGTCCATATCGACACTCAGACTGTGTCCCTGATAATAATCATAGCCTGACGCCAGATCGTAGAAATAATAGTTGCACGATACTTCCAGCGCTTCATACAGATTGAGCCATCCGTGCTTGCTGCCGTGATTGTTGTTCCAGATCCAGCAGCCGAACGTCTTTGCCCCCATCTTGATAACGCCGTTGTCGTACAGCTGATTGTTCGGATTCCAGCCTTCATTCAGCGCCGCAAGACTCGTCACCGGCTTGAACGTGGAACCCGGCTGTATCGACGTCATCGTCGCAACATTGTAAAGCGGCAGCGGAGACAGCGGATCACGCGGATTTTCTCCCTGAAGCGAATCCCAGTCCTCGGAGGAGATGCCTGTAGCGAACAGATTCGGATCATAGCCCGGATAATTCGCCAGTGCCAGAACCTCGCCGCTTTTTACATCTACGGCCACGACAGCTCCTACATTCGCATTCGGATATGCTTTGCTGTAGCGGTAATTTCCGTATTCGCTGACAAAAGTTCCTCCGACCTGAATCTTCTGCAGCGCCTGCTGCAGCGCTTCTTCCGCTGTCTTCTGCAGTTCCAGATCAATCGTGAGATAAACATCATTTCCGGGAACCGGATCGGTGGAGCTGATTTCGGCCACCTGTTCCCCGATGGCATTTACCTGTATCAGCTTTTCTCCGTCCTTACCCTTCAGAACGGATTCATAACGGCTCTCCATACCTTCCTTTCCGATCAGGTCGGTGGAGGTATATCCTTTTTCCAGATATTCCGCCTGTTCCGATTCGGAGATTTTT
>CALXIZ010000010.1 GCA_944388495.1 uncultured Clostridia bacterium
CCTCTCAGGGGTGAATAAAGAAGAGGACGACATGGAACGGATCGTCGGAACGTATAAGGACCGCATCACCTATACGGCGGAATCCGTGCGGCAGTGGGAAATTCTGCGAAGCTGCGCGGAAAGAAACGGCGTACGGATCCGTGTTCTGCTCCGCCTTGCATCGGGCAGTCAGTTCGGAATGGATGAAGACATTATCAGAAGGCTCGTATCCGGACATGAGAAGGAAAAAAATATCCGGATCGAAGGGATTCAGCTGTTTTCGGGGACACAGAAAAAAGCTCCCGGAAAGTTTGAGCGCGAATTCCGCAGACTGGGCAGCCTGTTGTCCGATCTGCGGGAAAAGTACGGATTCATCCCTCAGAAGCTGGAATACGGACCGGGACTTCCCGTCCGTTATTTTGAAGAGGAGGAAGACGCCGCGGAGCGGATGCTTCAGGCTCTGGCCGACGGGCTGTCCGGACTGAATTATGACGGAAAAATAGTACTCGAAGCGGGACGTTTTCTCGCCGCTTCCTGCGGAGTTTATGTGACGGAAATCGCGGATCTGAAGTCAAATCAGGGACAGCGATACTGCATCGCGGACGGGGGAATACATCATATCAGCTATTACGGTCAGATGATGGCCATGAAAAAGCCGCCTGTTCTCCAGTGGAGACGGGACCGGGGCATTCTGCCGCAGCCGCAGGAGACGGAAAAAGGAGCGGCGGAGACGGAAATGACGGATAGAAAGAAGGAACAGAGATCGCCGGAAGGACAGGCGGAGTTTTCCGCATGGAATATCTGCGGTTCCCTGTGTACGACAAATGATGTCCTGGTGAAAAATTTTCCGCTGTATGATCTCAGACTGAAAGACAGGCTGATTTTCGGAAATGCGGGCGCTTACGCGGTGACGGAGGGACTGTCGCTGTTTCTGAGCAGAGATCTGCCGCAGGTCATCGTGTATTCCGAAACGGAGGGTTTCCGTATCGCGCGCCGCCACATCGCCGCAGACAGGCTGAACTGGTTCTGCGCCGGAAGCGAAGCGCCGCGGGGAGATATCGGAGACGACGCCGGAGAAGATATGACGGCGGAAAAATGAGAAAAAAGAAAAAATTATTTGCAGAAAGCACACTGTAATGGAAAGGAACAGAAAAATGGAAAAATTACTGAGCATACTGGAAGATCTGAATTCTGACATCGATTATGAAACAGAGACGAAGCTGATCGACAACGGTCTTTTGGACTCCATGTCGATCCTGTCGCTCGTATCCGATCTGGAGGATGCGTTCGATGTGGAGATTACGCCGGTGGAACTGGTTCCGGATAATTTCAATTCCGCCCGGGCCATGTGGCAGATGGTGCAGAGGCTGCAGGAAGCGTAGACGGAGTAAGTAATCAGGGGCAGACGTGAACCGCACAGCAGGACTGAGGGTACGGCAGAAGAGAGGCCGGCCTTGCGGAAGCGGGGATCGGAGATTGATATGACAGGGGTAAGTGATCATGAGTTATAGTTCAATTCTGTATATCTGTATTTTCCTTCCCGCGGTTATTCTGCTGTACGGTATCACGCCGCAGCGCCACCGCGGAAAGATTCTTCTGGCAGCGAGTTATCTGTTCTTTTATATGCTGAGCGGAAAGCTGCTGGTCTATCTGATATTATCCACATTTTCCATCCACCATATAGGGTTGTGGCTCTCTTCCTGCCGCAGAGAATTCGAGCTGGAAAAGAGACAGATCCCGCAGGAGCAGAGGGAGCCTCTTAAAAAAGCATATACGGCAAAGCGCAGAAAAATTCTGCTCTTTGCGGTTCTTCTGCATGTGGGTATGCTGCTTTTTCTGAAATATTTCAACTTCTTCGGGACAAACGTCAATCATCTTCTGCAGCTGCTTTCCGTACCGATACAGATTCCGCAGCTGAAGCTGGCAGTGCCGCTGGGAATCTCTTTTTATACGCTGCAGGCGGTGTCCTATATAGTTGACGTATATCAGGGAAAGACAGAGGCTGACGATAATATCGGAAGACTGGCGCTGTATATGGCTTTTTTCCCGGTGATCATGGAAGGGCCGATCTGCCGGTATTCGCAGACGGCGCCGGATCTTTATCAGGGAAAACAGCTCGCGTACCGGAATGTGACATTCGGGTATCAGCGCATCGTCTGGGGGCTTTTCAAGAAGCTCGTCATCGCGGACAGGCTGAACCCGCTGGTAAAGACCATCTTTGAGAATCACCAGGATTACGGAGGCGTCGTCGTCATCGCCGGAGCCGTTCTCTATACATTTCAGCTTTACGCTGACTTTTCGGGCTGTATCGATATTACGATCGGTACGGGTGAGATTTTCGGAGTGAAAATACCGGAAAACTTCCGGCAGCCGTTTTTCTCGAAGACCGCTTCGGAATTCTGGCGCCGCTGGCATATCACGCTGGGCACATGGTTTAAGGATTATATTTTTTATCCGGTTTCTCTGACTCACTTTGTGAAAAATCTCAGCAAAAAGACGAAAAACCGTTTCGGAAAACATGCAGGCCAGATCGTGACGTCCGCTTTTGCGCTGTTCGGCGTATGGTTCTGCAACGGGCTCTGGCACGGAACAGGATGGAATTATATTTTCTTCGGACTGTATTATTTTGTGCTGATTCTGCTGGGCAATATCTTTGAACCATGGATTCAGAGCGCGGCGGACAGACTGCATATCGACAGACACAGCAGATGGTACAGCTGCCTGCAGAGGATCAAGCTTCTGCTCATCGTTTTCACGGGAGAACTTTTCTTCCGGGCAGAAGGACTGAGAGCCGGAACGGATATGTTCCGCTCCGTCTTTACGGAGTTTGATCTCTCCGCGCTCACAGACGGCTCTCTGTTTTCGCTGGGCATCTCGCGTGCCGACTATCTGGCCGTTCTGGCAGGCTTCGCAGTCGTTCTGCTGGTGGGAATTCTGCACGAAAAGGGAATCTCAATCCGTGAGCGGGCGGCCCGGTGGGGGATTATCCGCCGCTGGAGCTTTTATTACGGCGCTGTTCTGGCTGTCGTCATATTCGGCGCTTACGGGCCGGGATACCGCGCGGTCGATCTGATCTACGCGGGATTTTAGGAGGAAAAACGATGATACGACGCAGAAAATGGATAAAAACAGTCGCTTTTCTTCTGGGCTTTGTTCTCCTGCTGCAGGGACTTTCCTGGCTTTTCATCGTCCGGGGAAGCGGAAACAGAAATGCGATGTCTATCCTCAGACAGGAGGAGAATACGCTGGATTATCTCGTCATGGGAGACAGCGAGTGTTATTCCAGCGTCTCTCCGATGGAGATATGGAAGGATTTCGGTTTTGCAGGGTATAACTGCGGTGTGATCGGTCAGCATATTCAGTATACTTATTACCTGCTGGAGCAGATTCTGGCAAAGCAGTCTCCGCATCTCGTGCTTCTGGAGACGAATGCTCTTTTCCGAAGCAGCAGCGGGGGAGGCGGAGAGCTGGAGACTGTCGTCGACAATGCGGCGGCCAGCTATTTTCCGCTTCTTCAGTATCACAACGGATGGCAGAAGATACGTATCTCGGATATCAGTCAGTTCCGGCCGTTTGAGAAGGCTTCAAAGAACGATATCCTGAAGGGGTTTCACTATCGTCCGCAGATCGTCCCCTATACGGGAGGCGAATATATGACACCGACCGATAAGGTGAGAGAGATCGAACCGATTCCTCTCCATTATCTGAACTGCATCGCCGATCTCTGCGAGGAAAAGGGGATCCGGCTGATTCTCTACAGTTCCCCGTCTCCTGACAACTGGAACTACAGGAAACATAACGGTGTGGAACAGTATGTACAGGAGCGGCAGATCACCTTTCTCGATCTCAATCTGAAGACGGAAGAGCTCGGCATCGACTGGTCGAAGGATACGACGGACCGCGGTGACCATCTGAGTTTTCCGGGGGCGAAAAAGGTGTCCGCTTATATCGGAAAATGGCTTTCCGAAAACACCGGGCTGCAGGATATGCGTTCCGATGAGCGATATGTCTCATGGGATGAGATGCTGCCGGAATATCTGAAACGGACCGGTCAGAACAGGCCGGATTCCTCCGGCTCCTGAATGCCGCCGGCATATCCCTTGCTTTCATGCCGCCGGTATGTCTCCGGGCCGTTCCGAACGAGCGCTGCGGCGCACCGTACAGAAAAACGGTGCGCCGCAGCGCTCGTCTTTTTTCCGGGAACCGCCGTTCTTCTGTATTTGATGTCTGAAAAGCGGAACAGCGCTTGCATATGGGGAATAATTCCGTTATTCTTTTCTTGTTATACAGGGAATGCCGATTTATAGGTATTTCCGGAATAACGGCAAAAGCACTTTACAGAGCGCCGTACCGGATGGCGCGGCATGTGCAGACAGAAATCTCCAGCTTCGTCTGCAGTTTTGTTGTAAAGTAGTATCAGGAAAGGGTTTTACGGGAAAAGAGGAGGATGATAATGAATTTCATAGATGACCCTAAAAAAAGTAAAAAGCTGTCGATCTGGCTGATACGCATCGTAGTGATCTGCCTCATCATATATCTGGCTCTGAGATATCTCAACATGGTGGGAACGGCAGTGAGCTTTCTGGCGGATGTTTTTTCCCCGCTGATCTTCGGAGTCATTCTGGCTCTGATTCTGAATGTGCCCATGCGGCCGATCGAAAGGAAGCTGTTTCCGAATACCTACCGCCCGAAGCTGCAGAAAATGCGGCGTCCTCTGGCGATCATCATCTCGATCTTTGCGGTGACGGGACTGTTTATCTTCGTGGTATGTCTGATCGTTCCGGAACTCATCCGGTCTCTGTACGTGATCGGAGAAGGCCTGGTACAGCTGGCAAACAGCCTGGCGGAGTGGGGAGACGAAACGGCTCTGTCCGATACGATGCTCGGTTCTCTGATGCAGACGCTCGGACTCGACTTTTCCTCTCTTCAGCAGAAGGTCGCTGAACTCGTGACGACATCGGGTCCGAAGCTCATGACCTCGCTGGCGGATATCGTCAGCAACATAGGGTCTGCTCTCTTCAATTTTGTAGTCGGACTGGTCTTTTCCGTGTATATTCTCTATAGTAAAGAGCATCTGAAAACACAGGCAAAACGTCTGATTCACGCCTGGATTCCGCGTCATGCGGCAGATGTGACGATTCATGTCGCCGATGTATCGAGCACGACGTTCCGTTCCTTTGTGGCGGGACAGACGATCGAGGCGCTCATACTGGGGACGCTGTGCATGGTGGGCATGATGATTCTGCAGATCCCGTATGCTTCGATGATCGGAGCACTGGTAGGTGTGACAGCGCTGATTCCTATCTTCGGAGCGCTGATCGGAGCGCTGATCGGCGCAGTCATGATCCTTTCGGTGGATCCTTTCAAGGCGCTGATCTTCGTCATTTTCCTGCTGATTCTGCAGCAGGTGGAGGGCAATGTAATCTATCCGAAGGTAGTGGGCTCTAAGATCGGGCTTCCGGGCATGTGGGTTCTGGCTGCCGTGACGGTGGGAGGCAGCCTGGGCGGAGTCCTGGGGCTGCTGCTCGGCGTTCCCGCTTTTTCCGTTCTGTACACGCTGGTAAATGAGGCGACGGATCAGCGGGAGCTGGAAAAAGAAAGAGCCGGCGGAGAGCCGCCGGCTGATGAAGCGGAAGAATCTCAGACATCCCAGTGATCCGGCATGAGATAGTCGGTATAGATGCCGGAAAGCCCGTATCTGTGCCAGTACTCCCAGGTATCGAGAGCATTTATCGTGTGGGCGAAAGTACGGACTCCGAGACCGGACAGCTCTTTTATCAGTTCTTCGCTGAGCTTTTCTTCCGGAATAGTGACGGCCCACGGATGCTGCCTGCGGACGAAATCGGAAAGACCTGAGAAGTCGGTCATCGAATACAGTGTGAGGATGACTTTTTCGTAGCCCATCTCTGTGATCTGACTATATTCCTCAAAGGTATAGGCCTGCGGGATAAACCGGCCGGCACGCCGTCCGGCGGAATCCGCAATCTCTTTTAATACAGTCAGATTGTCCGGCCGTATATCCGTGATGATGAAACAGGAAGGATGTCCGCGGAGCCAGTGGAGCAGATCGTCGAGATCCATGACGGTGAGATTCATGAAGGTTTCTGATGTCAGAAACTCTTCGGCGGACATCTGACCGGACCGGCCGAACATCCGGTCAGCCATGCTGTCCCAGTCATGTATGAGGACAATCCGGCCGTCGGAGGTTGTCTGAAAATCGAGTTCGATATAGCGGAATCCGTTGCGGTAGCAGGTATCGAGAGCTTCCTTCGAATTGGTGCGCCGGTATCCGTAGACGGCTCCGCCCGCGTGCGCGACCAGCTGTTCCGCCGCGGAGGGCTTTTCCTCCTCTCCGGAGGAAAAGCTGCTGTCCTGTCTTCCGGCGTCTGCGCAGGCACAGAGTGAAGAGAGCAGGACGGAGAGAAGAAGGAAGAAAAATGCGTAGAGTAGGAGCGGAATTTTTCTGTCTGTTTTTCTGTTTTTCTGCAGCATATCGATCGATGTCTCCCTTCGGCGTATCGGCTATCCGAAAATTCTGTTTTCTCCGTAGACGATATCCTGTACGACGGCGGTATAGCGTTCCAGCATTTCATACTTTTCCTCCGGCACCTGATCGGAGACTCTCCCCTCTCCGTCCACGAACAGGCGCGAGGCACGAATGGTCATCTCAGGAGCCACATTTTCATCGAGCCAGCGAAAATATCCGCTGAGCTCAAATCCGAGACGTTTCATGATATCGAGCCCGAGAAGCGTGGCGCTGGTGTTTTTATCCGGCGCCGCGCTTTCTTCATAATTTGTCCATATCAGGTAGTCGGTGGAGAGAATGCGGAGCATCTCTTCTCCGCTCAGTTTTCCCGTATCCGCGGAAGAAATATATCCTGATTCGTAGTAAGCGGTTTTCCAGGAGCCTGCGCTGAGATTCGGCAGGTGATCGCCGAAGAAAACGAGCATGACGGGCTCTTCCTGCTGTGAAAAATATTCTGTGAGCTCACCCAGACTGCTGTCGGCGTCGCGCAGGCCGACAGCATAGTTCTGAACGGCTTCGAGAGTGCCTTTTTCGAGGCGGTCGCCGGTGATGCCGAAATCAGTTCTGTCCGCGAATTTGTCATCGTTGTACGGCTGGTGGTTTTCCATGGAAACGGCCGACAGGAAGAGCGGCTGATCCCGGTTTTCCTCATAGAGAGAGATGATTTTCTGTGCAAAAGCATGATCCGAAAGAAAACCGCCCCGGTATTCCGCATCTTCCGGAAAACTGTCGTCAAACAGGATCTCGTCGAAGCCGAATTTTTCGTAGATCGTCTGACGGTTATAGAGCTGCGGCGTATGTGCATGCAGAAAAATATTCCGGTATCCGTGATCGGCGAAGACGGAAGCCATCGTCGGCAGACGGCCGTATACCCCGTCGTCGAGCGTCGTGAGCGTATCTCCTTCATGCAGGACGCTCTGCGAGATGCCGGTCATCACTTCCAGTTCCACATTTCCGGTACCTCCGGCATAGGTATTGGAATAAAACAGTCCGGATGTGCATTCGTCGGCGAGGCGGTGAAATACCGGTGTGATATCCTCCGGATATTCGATGCCGTCGAGCCGTGAAAGATCGAAGAAGCTCTCCGACATGATCAGAATGACACTGGGGAGTTCTGTCTCTTCGTCTGCCGCAGCTGTCACGGTATCCTCCTGCTTTTTTCCGCCGCTTTCTGACGATACCGCACCGGACGTCCGGGGCTGTGCCGGAGAACCGGAAACAGAGGCGGCGGGAGAGTCGACAGCCTGCACAGAGGAGGAGCTTTCTTCTTCTGCGACCTCCGCACGGATTTCCTCGATCAGGCTGTTGTTTTCCGCGTGGGAATCCTGCCAGGATACGGCATAAGCGCTGTAGAAAGCCAGCGTGACGCCGATATCATCGATCCGTTCGCTCTGAGAATATACACGTTCCATATCCGCCGTAGATGAGAGCAGAGAACCGCAGCAGAAGAAGGATACCGTGACTGCGGCCGAAGCGGCGAGAAGAACGGCACGGCGCGGAAAAAATGCTACCTTCAGTCTGCGGTCGGCGAAAAAGAGCAGAACGGTGACTGCCGCTGTCAGAAGAAGCGCTGCCGCGACAGGAACCGTCAGCTCCATCTGGGGAAAAGCGAAGTCTGTAATCTCCCCGAGATCTCTCCAGAATTTCAGATCGCTCAGCATGAGAGGAAAACCGTTGATCGATGTTTTATAGTAGCTGACGGCAGACAGCGCCAGTAAGGGCAGTGCCGTCAGAAGAAAAGACAGAAACATTTTTCCTCCTGCTCCGTAGATCAGAAGTCCGACAGCCCAGAAGGCCGCTGCGGAGACTGCCGTCGCGGCGGGATGAGATAAAATCCATGTCAGCGTATCCGGCAGGCTCTGAAGCGTGATGAGCTGTGTGAGAAATAAAAGCAGCAGCCCGCACGCCAGAAGTATCAGAAGAACCGCGGGAAGAGCATGTGCCGCGGTCTGTTTTGTTTTTTCCATGATGCGAAATAATCCCTTCTTAAAATTATCGGATAACCTTTTTATTACTGAAACCCTTTTCTGAAATAAATCTGCAGGTTCTGCAGATGAAGTTATTATAACACCGGAGATTTGATTTTTTGTTTACAGACCGTTAACAATTCGTTTTCAGGACGCCGGAAATATGCCCGTATGTTACAGAAATGTTACGAATATGAAAATACAGTGTCGGAAAAGCTTCAGTCATCTTTGTCATCCTTCTGCGTTCTGCCGGTAGATATATTAAAACTGATGGAAAAATATTTGATGAACCGCTTCTTTGAAGAAAAGATACTGCCGCATTATGACAGCGTTTATTATTATGTGCTGAAGACGCTGAAAAACAGAGAGGCTGCAGAGGACGTCGTACAGAGCGCGATAGAGAAGGCCTGGAAAAATCTGCGGAAGCTGAAGGATCCGGACAGAGCGAAGCAGTGGCTTTTTGCGATCGCGCGCAATGAACTGTATTCCGCGCTCAGAAGATACGGAACACTGAAAGAATATGAATTTACAGAGGAGAGAATGACGGACTGCGGAAACGATCCCGGCGGAGATGTTCTGAAGCTAATGATGAAAAAACAGGAGGAAAGGAATATCATGGAGGCCGTGAAGAGGATTCCGGAAAAATACCGTGTCCTGATAGAGCTGAGATATTACTGGGATTACAGTCTGAAGGAGATTTCGAAAATCACGGGGATACGGTACAGTTCCGTCAGAGTCTATATCCGAAGAGCGCTGAAGGAGCTGCTTAAGAGTTATGAAGCTCTGGAACGGGAGAGAGGTGACCGGTAAAAACAGATAATGAAAAATACAGTGCAGAATATGATACGAAATGCATGCTGATTTGTCTTTGTTCAATCTAATGCAAAAATAATGTTTCACTCTGTATAAAAAAAGTGTAACATTTATATGTTGTCTGCGTCTTATTTTTGATGAGGATTTCGCCGCAGACCGTTCAGGGGATGACATATACATGGTGCCGCCCGCCTGTCCTGTGCTTCGGAGGAAGCCGGATCTGCGGGGGCATCACGTACAACGGGGGAGAAGAGCTATGAAGAAGACGGATCTGTGCAGAGCATTTCTCGCAGCGCCGGCAGTATGGATGACCGCTTATCTGGTTTCACTGCCGGTCTATTATTTCGCGCTGATCTGGTGCGGAGGCAGATATGCTTTTTATATCGAAAACAGTTATATCGCCGCATTTGCGGCCGCGGGATTTTTCGGATTCCGGCCGCTGAGCAAAATCATACGGGACGACGGAGACGGGGATGTCTGCATTCTGAGTTCCATGATTCTGGTGATCATCATACTCGCCGTCTTTCGCGGAAAGGCTCTTTACGGCACGGCTCTGGCGGAGGTTCTTTATCCGGACGGCCTGATCTACCGGTCGGGCCTGTCTTTTTCCGGCGGTCTGACGGCGGAAAATCTGAAGGATCTGATGAAGTTTTCTTCAATTTATATCTGTACGTATGCATCTGCTTTCTGCATGGCTTTTGCGATGTTCGGAAGAGCAAAGTGGGACGAATACATGCCCGTTTTTGCGGCTGAAATCCGCAGACTTCTCGGACACGAAGAGATGGCGGCTGCGGACGGCTGTGCCGGAGAAGATACGGCGGACAGTACCGGCGCTTCCGCGGAAAGCAGGAAAGAGAAAATCAGGGAGGAGCTCAGAAGAAAGCTTTATGCGGAGTTCGGAGATCTGCCGGAGGCGGAGGATATGATAAAAGCGGAAGCCGGGAAGAGAAAACAGAGAGAAAATTTCCGCGACAGAGACAGAACGAGAAAAACAGGATGAGGTCCGGAGCCTGGCGGTGAGGCAGGAAAGCGGAAAGCGGAAAATCCTGTTTCCGGAGACGGTCCGTCATCTGAGCAGGCAGGAGAAAGAATCGGATCTGCAGAAGGGGTAAGGGATAAAAAAGGCGCCGGGCGTCCGGGCCGATATGTTTTCTGTACGGCAGCCGTGAAAAAACGGGACGTAAGAAAAGAAGCATAATCGGAGGACGCGCCGGCGCCGGCCGGTTTTCAGTGTCTGATGCCGATGACTTTGTAGCCGCTGTCTTCGACCGCTCTGGTAAGTGTTTCGTCGGAAATGTCGCCGGACAGTTTCAGGCCGGCTTTCTTTTTTGTGTAATCCACTTCCGCATCCACGCCGTCGATCGCGTTGAGCGCTTCTGAGACGTGTCTTTCGCAGTTGTGGCACATCATACCTTCGATTTCCATAACGGCATCATATTTTTTCTTTCCAAACATATCAAAATCCTCCTCCTGATCGTGTCTGTCTGAAGTGATATTTTCTGCAGGAAGCGGTTCGCTTCCTGTTTTCTGTGAAGCTTCTGTTTTTTCGGCGTCAAAGCGGTTCGGCCTGAAAAGTTTCAGTCTGAGCGCGTTGCAGACGACACATACGCTGCTCAGGCTCATGGCCGCCGCGCCGAACATCGGACTGAGTCTGAGCGCAAAGGCGGGGTAAAGAACGCCTGCGGCCAGCGGGATACCGATGATGTTATAGAAAAAGGCCCAGAACAGGTTCTCGCGGATATTCCGGATAACAGCTCTGCTCAGCTGGACTGCCGTTACGGCATCCAGCAGATCGCTTTTCATGAGAACGATATCGGCGCTTTCGATAGCGACGTCTGTCCCGGCGCCGATCGCGATCCCGACGTCGGCTCTGGCCAGTGCAGGCGCATCGTTGATCCCGTCGCCGATCATGGCGACTCTGTGACCCGCGGCCTGGATTTCGGCTACCTTCTTTTCCTTTTCCTCCGGAAGAACCTGCGCGATGACACGGCGGATTCCCACACGTTTCTGAATCGCCGCCGCGGTCCGCTCATTGTCTCCGGTGAGCATGATGACATCGATATTCATTCTGTGGAAGAGCTCGACCGCTTTTCTGCTGCTCTCTTTTTCCACATCGGCGACTGCGATGATGCCGATCAGGCGGTTTTCCTCGGCGAAGAGGAGAGGTGTCTTTCCCTCATCTGCGAGCCGGCCGAGTTCTGATGCGGCGGAAGCTGCAAAGATGCCGTTTTCCTCCATAAATGCCGCATTTCCGGCAAAACAGGTGCTTTCTCCGAGGACGGCTGTCACGCCGCGTCCGCTGACGGCGCGGAAGTCTTTCAGCGGCTGTGCCGGGATCTGATGCGCCTCTCCGTAACGGACGATCGCTTCCGCAAGAGGATGTTCACTCGGCTTTTCCATACTGAAGGCGATGACCGCCAGCTCTGTTTCGGAAAAACCGTCCAGAGCGATGACGTCCGTGACGACAGGCCTGCCCTCGGTGATAGTTCCTGTCTTGTCGAGGATGACAGTATCGATTTCATGAGCGGTCTCCAGAGCCTCGCCCGATTTGATGAGAATGCCGTTTTCCGCGCCCTTTCCGGTGCCTACCATGATGGCTACCGGCGTAGCCAGACCGAGCGCGCACGGACAGGAGATGACGAGCACCGCGATGCCTGTGGACAGAGCAAATTCAAACGAGGCGCCTGCGATGAGCCAGATTATGAAGGCCGCTGCAGCGATGCTCATGACGGCGGGTACAAAGATACCGGCGATCCGGTCGGCCATCTTTGCGATCGGAGCCTTGGAAGAGGAGGCTTCTTCGACGAGCCGGATGATCTGACTGAGTGTGGTGTTTTCACCGACACGCACGGCACGCCCCTTCAGAAAGCCGCTTCGGTTGATCGTAGCGGCGATCAGACGGTCTCCCTCCTTTTTTTCCACCGGGATACTCTCTCCCGTGATGGCGGACTCGTCGACGCCGGAGCTTCCTTCTACGACGATTCCGTCTGCAGGAATGCTGCTGCCGGGTCTGACGAGGAAAATATCGCCTTCACGGATCTCTTCGACGGGAATTTCCACCTCTCTGCCTTCCCGTTCGACGATAGCTGCAGAAGGCGCCAGATCCATGAGCTTTTCGATGGCTTCGCCCGTCTTTCCCTTGGATTTTGCTTCGAGAAATTTTCCGAGCGTGATAAGCGTCAGGATTGTGGCGGCAGATTCGAAGTAGATGTCCATGCTGTAACGCGCCACGAGAGCGCTGTCATCGTGTCCGAGACCGTAGCTGAGACGGAAAATGACGAAAATTCCGTAGACGATGGCGGCTGAAGCGCCGACCGCGATGAGGCTGTCCATGTTCGGACTTCTGTGAGCCAGCGTTCTGAATCCCGTCTGAAAATAGGCTCTGTTGAGAATCACGATGGGAAGCAGCAGCAGAAACTGAGAGAAAGCGAACGTGACGGCATTGTCGTTTCCGTAAAAGTAATCTGTCATGAAGCCGGGAATCGGCATGCCGAACCAGTCGTGGAACATGTGCCCCATGGAGATAAACATGAGCGGTATCCAGAAGCACAGGGAGACGCAGAAGCGGATTTTCAGATTCCGTATTTGTTCTTCATGCGGATTGACACCGGCTGTCTTTGACGCCGTTTCCGCTCCTTTTACGGAGGCGCCGTATCCGGCGCGGACGACCGTGCGGATGATATCCTCCTCGCTGGTTTTTTCTTCATCATAGGACAGGCGCATGCTGTTTGTGAGCAGATTGACACTGACGTCCTGTGTGCCTTCCATTCCGGAGACACATTTTTCAACTCTGGAAGAGCAGGCGGAACAGGTCATGCCGGTAATGACAAAATTCTGTGTTTTCATCGTCTCGTATCCTCCGGTTATTTCAGAAGTTTTTCCATGACATGGGTGAGTTCTGCGATTCGTTCCTCGCGGTTGGACTCATCCGTCTCTTTGAGAATACAGCTGTTCATGTGAGCCAGGAGTATCTCGCGGTTGACTTTTGTCAGAATGGCCTGAGCGGCCATGATCTGTGTGGATATATCGATACAGTAGCGGTCCTGTTCTACCATGCGCAGGATTCCGTCGAGCTGTCCGCGTGCTGTCTTCAGAAGTTTTTCGATCTTTGCTCGGTCGGCTTTCACTGTAGGATCCCCTCCTCCTCTTTCCGCAGATTTTTAAATACGACACCCCCGTGGGGTATATCTGACTTTAAAATACATCCGGGAACAGAAAATGTCAAGAGGAGGAAGCGATGAAATCTGAAATATTTTCCTTCGGGAATTCCCAAACAAAATTAATAAATAATTCCGAAGTTTCTGTATCATATGAGGATATAACGTGCTATTATGTTTACGGTTGAAATTTCAACCGCGGCGATGTATGCCGCTTTGAAAAAAGCGACGGAGTCCGGATATTTTCATACGGCACCGGAAGGAATGCCGGAAAGGATTCGGTTTCTTTTTATTATACAGGGAATATCGGCGAACCGGTATTTCCGGAATGACGGCAGAACGGAAATCTCTGATTTCGTTATCTGCTCTTTTGCTATATACGTTAATATTTTATACGGCTGATACATAAAATATGTCGTGTCCGGAGAGCGGAAGAAAAGAAGCCTCCTTTCTCCGGAACGGAAAAGATAAAGAAGGCACGGAACGAAAAAAGGGGTATGATTTCAGGCAATGAAGACAAAGAAAAAATCGATTGCAGGGTTCGCGATACTGATATATTTTCTCATCGCGATACTGGTTATAGTGATTCTGAAATTTCCGACCGCGGACCGGATCACGGACGATTCCGGCGATGTGGCTGAGGTAAAGCAGGGCACGGAGCTTTTAAGCCGATATGAATCGCAGGACACGGCAGCGGTGGAAAAAGAAGTGCGGTCTGTACGGGCCGCCGTCGCGCAGAGAGCGGCTCTGGCCGCCAGCGCGCGCGGAGAATCGGCAGGCGAGGCGGATCTTTCGACCGCCTTCGCCGAGGCTGTCGTGATGGGAGACTCGCAGGCGGAAGCGTTTGAAGCATATCAGGTGCTGCCTTCACAGAGTGTAGCGGCTACGATCGGGCGCAGTATCGTTACGGCGGACGAAGATTATCAGGAAACCGTGGGGCGGAATCCGCGCCAGGTATTTATAACCTACGGAATGAACGACTGTCTGATCTACAACGGCGATGTACAGAAATTCATCGATGCCTACAGCGATCTCATCAGCCGGCTGCAGACAGACATTCCGGGAGTACAGGTCTGTATCTGTTCCATCATCGTGCCGAGCGATGCGGCCGTGGCCAAGAAGCCGGCGCTGGCCGGAGTGACGGCCTATAACGTGGCGCTTCAGCAGCTGGCGGTTCAGAAGGGACTCGTATATGTGGACGCTTCTTCTCTGATCAGGCCGGAGCTTTACGCACCGGACGGACTGCACATGTCCAAGAGCTTTTATCAGTCATGGGCTTATTATATGGCATCGTGCGCCGGTCTCATCTGAGTTCCGGAAGCCGGAAGAAAAGACGGATACGGCCGTCCGGAGGCTGAAGGACAGAATACATAAAGAGCGGACATGCCGGGGTGTACGGAGGTCCGTATGAGAAGGGAGCGATGAAAAAAAGGGGTGACGGGATGAAGGACGGGATAAAAAAAATCAGAGACAGGATATATGCATTTACGGACATTATGAAGACAGATATTTTATTTCGCTACAATTTTATCAAAGCGGTGCTGATCATATCGCTTATCGTATTTGTCGTATTTCTGCTGGGAGGAAATACGGGAAGCAGCCGCAGTGCGGAGGAGATCGCTGAAAGTGTGGTTCCTCATCTGATGCAGACGCAGCAGAGCGGTACGGAGGAAGCTCCTGACGGACAGGAGCAGGAGACCGCAGGCGCCGCAGAAGGCGGACAGGACGGGCAGACAGAAGAAGACGCTGAAAACGGCGGAGATACCGGAGTATTTGACGGAATGGGACAGGCTACCGCGCTGGACTTCAAGCGGATCTTCGGACTCAATGCGGAGGATTACGAGGGCGTCGAATATTTCAAGCCGATTTCTCAGATGGATGTGGAAGAGCTTCTGATCGTCAGGCTCGCTTCGGATGACCAGGCGGAAGCGCTGGAAGAGGCCGTGGAGGAGCGGGTCGACAGCCAGAAGACGAGCTTTGACGGATACGGCGCGGCACAGTGCGCTCTGCTGGAAAAAGCGATCGTAAAGACACGGGGGAATTTCCTGTTTTACTGCGTTTCACCGGATGCAGAGCAGTATTATCAGGCTTTTCTCGACGCCATGTGACGGAGCGCCGGCACGGCTGAGAGAACGGCGCCGTGTGCGGCCTGACGCTGTTCTGAGGTTCTGATTCTGAAATCCGGAAAAAGACAGAACCCGAGACAGAAATTCATGAATAAAATTGTGACAGGATATACAGGAGACAGACAGGAATGGTTTTCAGCAGTATTATTTTTATCTTCGCTTTTTTACCGATAACACTGCTGCTTTATTACATCGCACCGGAGATTCTGAAAAATCCGGTGCTGCTCATCTTCAGCCTTATCTTTTATGCCTGGGGAGAGCCTGTTTACGTAGTGCTGATGATTTTCAGCATCATTTTCAACTACGTGATGGGGCTCGATATTCAGGAACGGCTGAAAATAGGAAAGCAGACAGCGAAGCGCAGCCTGATATTCACGATTGTCGTGGATATCGGTCTGCTGGGATTCTTTAAATATTACGGATTTGTATCGTCCAATCTGAATGCGGTACTGCCTTTCAGTCTGCCGGAGATCGATGTGACACTGCCGGTGGGAATTTCCTTCTATACCTTCCAGACGCTTTCCTATGTCATAGATGTGTACAGGGGAGAGACGAAGGTACAGAAAAATATCATCGCCTTCGGAACGTATGTGACGATGTTCCCTCAGCTGATCGCAGGACCGATCGTACAGTACAAGGATATCGACGAGCAGCTGAGAAACCGTTCTCTTTCGGGAGATCAGATCGGTGAGGGAGCTGTTCAGTTTATCCGGGGCCTGACAAAAAAAGTTATATTTGCCAATACGATCGGATCTGTATTTTCCACGCTGTCGGCTCAGAGTATCGATGAGATGTCCGTGCTTTCGGCCTGGATGATCTGCATCGCCTATACGTTTCAGATTTACTTCGACTTTGGAGGATACAGCGATATGGCGCTGGGGCTGGGAAAAATGCTCGGCTTCCGTTTCCTTCCGAACTTCGATTATCCGTATGTTTCGCTGAGCGCTACGGAATTCTGGCGAAGGTGGCATATTTCTCTGGGAACATGGTTCAGAGAATATGTCTACATACCGCTGGGCGGAAGCTACGTCAATCCGGCCCGGCATATCAGGAATATGTTTGTCGTATGGCTCTGTACCGGCCTGTGGCACGGTGCGGACTGGAACTTCGTATTCTGGGGACTGTATTACGGCGTCATTCTGACGGTCGAGAAATACTTCCTCCTGAAATATCTGGAAAAGACACCGCGTATCGTTCAGCACGTATATGCACTGCTCATCGTCATGATCGGCTGGGTCTTTTTCTCCAGTCCGGATCTGGGAACGGCAGGCTCTCTGCTGGGCGTGATGTTCGGCTTCGGCGAGCATGCTCTGGCAGACAGCACGGGTCTGTATTATCTGACGTCGAATCTGCTGCTCATCGGGGTGATGATTCTCGCTTCAGGTCCGATTCTGCACAGAGCGCTTGACAGATTCATCGTCCTCTTCCGGTATCCGAAGGCGGCAGCGACAGTCTGCTATCTGGCGATGTTTCTGCTCTGTATCGCGTTTCTCGTCAACGAGACGTACAATCCGTTCCTGTATTTCAGATTTTAACACAGCTGTTGAGGGAGAGCTCCGCCTGCCGCGGGCGGCGGAGTCTGTCCTGAGGATAAGACAGATTAACAGATTAGAGGTAGCAAGTCATGCAGCGGGAAAAGGATAAGAAGAAACTGAAAAAAGGAGAGATCCTGGCGGGCTGGATTGTGATCATACTGATCTTTGTGATCACCGTCGCGAATATCGTTCTTCCCGACAGGGATTTCTCGGAAAAAGAAAACAGAATGCTGGCGCAGAGACCGGAGCTTTCCGTGACGAGTCTGTTTGACGGAAGATTTATGAGTCACAGCGAATCCTGGCTTTCGGATCAGTTTGCGCTCCGGGATCTGTGGATCTCCGTCCGTTCCAGATTCCAGCTTCTGATGGGAAAAAACGACTCAAACGGAGTATACCGGGGAGAGCGGGGATATCTGTTCCAGGCTCCTTCCGAACCGGATGAGGAGCATCTGTCGGCAAATATCGAAGCGATCAATGCGCTGGCCGAAAATACGGATCTGCGGATCTTCATGATGGTTACTCCGACGGCGGCCAATATACTGTCAGAATATCTGCCGGCCTTCGCACCGGTGACCGATCAGAATGAATATCTGACCGCTCTGAAGGAGAAAATCTCCTCAAATATTCAGTATATCGATCTTTACGATACGCTCAAAGAGCATGAATCAGACTATATTTACTATTACACGGACCATCACTGGACGACAAAGGGAGCCTATTATGCTTTTCTGACGGCAGCTCCCCTTCTGGGAATACAGAATCCGGAGGAAATTTCCTATGCGCGCTATGCGGTGACGGATTCCTTTGCGGGTACGCTGGCTTCAAGAAGCGGTTTTCCTCTGAAAAAAGAAGATACGATCGAGATCTGGGTTCCTGAGGAGGATGCGGCAGCCGCAGAATCCTCTCAGGAGGACGGCGGAACGTATCAGCCGTCTGTGCGCTATGTCGTGGACTATGTCGAAGAGGAGAAAAAGAGCGCTGATCTGTATGACAGTGAAAAACTGGAAGGTGCGGACAAGTACGCCGTCTTTTTCGGAGGAAATTATCCGCAGATACGGATTACGACGACGAATGACAGCGGACGGGGTACCTTACTGATCTTTAAAGACTCCTATGCAAATTGTTTCGTACCGTTCCTCCTGCCGTATTATGATGAAATCGTGATGATCGATCCGCGCTATTATTACGGAGACATCAGCGAACTGATTTCGACGGAGAAAATCACGAATATTCTCTTCCTGTATAATGCGGATACCTTCTTTGAGGATACTTCTCTGGCGGACGTTCTGGCGCCGCAGTCTGCGGAGCAGACCGGAGTGCAGGCTGAAGAACAGACCGGAGAATGAGCCGGATGCGGAGACAAACGTGCCCGGAAATTTTTTCTGAATCATCTGAACAAACCGGAAGAAAACCGGGGCGGGCGGAAATGAGAGACCCTGCTCTATCGCGTAAATCTGCGCGATGGGGCAGTTTTTTTTCGTGGTGCGGTATTTTTTTTCCTTGACAAGCATAGATAATCTATGCATGAAAAAACGGCGGAAAAAGCGAGGGAAAGGAAGCCCGGAGCCCGGAGTTCTGGGTTCGGAATTCGGAACACGAAATCCGAAAACCGGAGAAAGGAAAGAGAAAAGAGAAGGAAAATTTGCACCATGGACAAAAAAATGATGTCGATCGCCACTTCGATGCTGCTGCTGAAGCTGCTCTCCGAAGAGGATAAATACGGATATCAGATGATCCGTGAGCTGGAGGAACGGAGCGAAAAGTTTTTCTTCATGAATGAGGGGACGATTTATCCGATTCTTCACAATCTGGAAAAGGAAGGAATGATCCGGAGCTGCAGCCGGATCGCCGAAAACGGGCGAAGGAGGAAATATTACAGCATCACAGAGGAAGGAAGAGCCGAACTGCAGAAGAAGCAGGAGGAATGGACAGGCTACCGGAAGGCTGTTGGCAAGATTCTGGGAGAGGCGGAGTAGCGATGAAACGGAGACGAAAGGATATCGGCGACAGAGGCCGGGAAAACAGGAAAAGGGAGCGCGGCATAAATCATGGAAATTATGAAAATCATGGAAACAGGGATGCGGGAGAGAGCTTTTCTGACGTCTGGCCGCAGGTTTCACAGTTTCTCGACCGGGTAGAGGAGCAGATCGAATACCGGCCTGTCAGGGAGAGCATACGCAGGGAGATGGAGGATCATATCGAGGATCGTATGCAGGATTATATTTCCGGGGGATGCGGAAGGGAAGAGGCGGCGAAAAAAGCGGTAGCGGGAATGGGAGATCCGGAGGCGATCGGCAGGCAGCTCAATGAGATCCGCCGGCCGCGGAAAGATTACGCTCTGCCGGCAGTCATTCTGCTGTGCGTCGCGGCGGGACTTCTGGTCAGTTTTCTCAGCGGATTCCGGGATCTGAATTTTTTCAGCCAGAACTTTTATTTCTTATTCGGAATAACCGTCCTGTTTTTCTTTGTGAGAAAAGGCTGCGTTTTGACGGCGAGATATGCGAAAGCGGTATCTGTATTGTATTTTTCCGCGTTTCTCCTGCTGATTCTGCTGACACGCCTCCTGCACTGGCGTTATACGCCTGCCATCTATAATGGAAATTTTCTGCTGCCTGTGGCCGCGCTGCTGCTCATTGGCGCGGCGGAATCAAAAAGAAAAGCTGTGGCAGCGGCAATCGGATTTACGGCAGCAGCCGTCGCTTTCCAGATTTTATCCGGCTATCTGTATTTTACCTTTTCCGGAGTGCTGATTCTGCTCATGAGCATAGCGGTAGCCGGAATTCTTCTGTGGAATACAGACAGAAAAGTGACACTCTCTGCTGCCGGGAAGCGGCTTGCCACAGTTCTTGCAGGGCTTCTGATTCTGATCATTACGGCGGCTGCCGTTTTCAGCAGCGCATATGCTCAGCGGGAGGAGGTTTTCCGGACCTTTTTTTCGCCGGAAGAGAACACGGAAAGTGTAATGGATGACAGTTATAATGCTCTCCTGATCCGTTCTCTGCTGAAGCGGGCTTCCTGGATCGGAGAGGTAAAACTGAGCGGGGAAGATCTGGAAAAGTACAGCACGGGAGAATGGTATTTCGGCCTGCGCGGCCGGTCGGAAAGCGGAACTGCGCATAATGGATATCCGGAAAACGGCATCCCGCATAACGCCTATGATGCGGAAAGCACCGCCCTGGAGGATATCCTGCCGTATCAGTATCAGAATAACTATGTGATCTCCTATCTCATCCTGCGCTGCGGCCTGATAGCGGGAATCCTGGTGATGGCAGTGATCATCTCATTTTTTTCGATACTGGCCCGGCGGATCGCCGGGATCCGCGGCCGTTCCGGATTTGTGCTTTCCGTCGTTTGTTTCTGTCTTCTCGCCGGTCAGGCGGTATTCTATATTCTCGGAAATTTCGGATGGCAGCTGGGAGCTTTCTGTAATTTGCCGTTTCTCTCGGAGGGAGTGGCCAGTATTTTCGTTAATGCGATCCTGACGGGAATCATCGCATCGGCGTACAGATATGACAGTGTGAGGAATATATTTTTGCGAGCTGTCCGAAGAGTTTCATATTGATGTGACGGAGGAAATCAATCAGGAGGTGAGCCGTATGTGCAACCTGAGTGCAGGGATTTTTGAGAAAGGAATGGAGGCCGGCATCGCGAAAGGACGTTGCGAAGGCCGCGCGGAGGGAATGGAGGCCGGAGAGGCAATCGGCCGCATGAAGGTACTGTTCGATCTGGTAAAAGATGGAACTCTTACTATTTCTGCAGCAGCGGAAAAAGCGAAAATGGAACTGTCGGAATTTGAACGGCAGTATAACGAAAGCCTTTCGCAGCAGCGTTGAAAAAATATCCGGAGGCCGGCGGCGGTCCGTTCAGACAGTAGGCAGTGTTTTCCGGAGACGGGGCTGCAGAATATTATCGTTATATTATCGTTCACTGAAAAAGGCGATGCCGCTTTTCTGTACTTTTCGGAAAAGAACCGGCGCCGCCTTTTCTTTCATTATTCATTTTTCCGGATCAGTCCGGCAGCGAAAGATTTGCCGGGAGGTCTGATGTCTGTCATTCACGATACTATTTTTCCATCAGAATCGTCACGGGACCGTCGTTTTCCAGGCTGACTTTCATCTCCGCGCCGAATTCTCCGCAGGCCACGGGAATGCCAAGTTCTTCGACTTTTTTCTTGAAATACTCGTAGAGACGGTTTGCAGGCTCCGGAGCGGCGGCGCCGGTGAAGCTGGGCCGGTTGCCTTTTCTGCAGTCGGCGTAGAGGGTGAACTGAGAGACGACGAGAATTTCGCCGCCGATATCTTTTACGGAGCGGTTCATCTTTCCGTTTTCATCCTCGAAAATTCTCATATTGACCGTTTTGGCGGCCAGATAGTCCGCCTGTTCCTCTGTATCTTCCGGGCCCACTCCCAGAAGCAGGAGAAGACCCGGTCCGATTTCGCCCGCCGTCCTGTCTCCGATGCGGACAGCGGCGTGTGTCACTCTCTGTATTACAATTCTCATGCCAGATCTGAAATCCTTTCCATGTTTTGTTCTCTTTTCTGTTTATTCGTTCCGAACCCATCCCGAAGCGCGTTTTACCGCCCGGTGCCACTCTTCCATCCTCTTTATGCGTTCATCTGCGCCGGTTTGAGGATGAAATACAGCGTCTGTCTGCCGCAGTGACGCGAATTCTTCTGGGCTTTTCCAGATGCCTGTGGCGAGACCGGCAAAGCCGGCGGCTCCCAGAGCCGTCGTCTCTACGCAGGACGGGCGGCTGACGGGAATACCGAGCAGGTCGGCCTGAAACTGAAGCATCAGGTCGCTGACGCTGGCGCCGCCGTCGGCTCTCAGCTCCGTCAGCAGGCGGGACGAGTCGGATCTGCCGAGGCTGCCGCGGCCGGAGCCTTGATCGCTGCCGCCGGCATCAGCTGACATAGCCGTAACGAGATCGGCCACCTGATAGGCGATGCTCTCCAGCACGGCCCTGGCGATATGCTTTTTATTGCTGCCGCGGGTCAGCCCCAGGACGGCGCCCCGGGCGTACATGTCCCAGTACGGGGCGCCGAGACCTGTAAAGGCGGGTACTACGAAGACGCCGCCGCTGTCAGAGACCTCTTCGGCGAGAATGTCACATTCATGTGAACTGGAGATGAGTCCCAGTTCGTCGCGGATCCACTGGATGGTAGAACCTCCGTTAAATACGCTGCCCTCCAGTGCATAGACGGGATGACTGTCTGTACCCGTACTCCACGCGACGGAAGAGAGAAGTCCCTGCCCGGAGCGGACAGGCGTATTTCCCGTGTTCATGAGGGTGAAACAGCCTGTACCGTATGTATTTTTCATATCTCCCGGGCGCAGGCAGCCCTGCCCGAAGAGCGCTGCAGGCTGATCTCCCGCGGAACCGCAGATCGGAACACCTTTCAGAGCGGTCAGCTCTTCAAGTCCGGACGAGAAAGAAGAAAAAGAGCGCCCGCCGGGAAGCCCGGAGGCGATTCTGCCGTAAAGCTGAGAATTCGGCACGGGCTGCGGCAGAATCTGTTCCGGAATGTCGAGAGCGCGGCACAGGGTACTGTCCCAGGCGAGCTTTCCGATATCGAACAGCATGGTCCGCGAAGCGTTGGAGTAATCCGTCACATGAGCGTCTCCGCCCGTGAGATTCCAGATAAGCCAGCTGTCCACTGTTCCGAAGAGAAGATCGCCTCTTTCCGCTTTTGCGCGCGCTTCCGGCACATGATTCAGGATCCAGCGGATCTTCGTGGCGGAAAAATACGCATCGATGAGCAGACCTGTCTTTTCGCTGATATAATCTCCGAGTCCCTGAGAAGAAAGCGCTTCACAGTCCTCCGCCGTGCGGCGGCACTGCCAGATGATGGCGTTATATACGGGCTTTCCGGTGTGCCTGTCCCAGAGAATCGTCGTCTCCCGCTGATTGGTGATGCCGATGCCTGCGATATCCGCGGCTTTCAGGCCGGAGGATACGAAAGCATCGCACAGCGCTTTCAGCTGAGAGGCGAGGATTTCCTCCGGATCGTGTTCCACCCATCCGGGTTCGGGATAAATCTGGCGGAAGGAAATCTGCGCTTTCGACAGGATCTTTCCGTTTCTGTCAAAGATAAGCGCCCTCGAACTGGTCGTTCCCTGATCGAGAGCGATGATGTATTCTCCCATTTATGTTTTCCTTTCCTGATGCGGACCCCGGCGTGAATCAGCCGGGCCGGACCGCTCTCCGGCTGATCGGTAATTTCGTCTTTCCGGCAGATCCGGATCCGTTATGCTGTGATAATATCTACACCGTCTGCCTATATTGTATTCGTTCTTTTTCTGAATTTCAACGCTGTACCGGCAGCCCTCTTCACCTGCAAACTTGTCGCCGCCTGTATCGCGCCGTTTATTGACAAGCGGTAAAAAGCATAATAAAATAATTGACGTACGTCATATACTAAGGAGAGAAGAAATCAGATGATCGAAATAAAAGATCTGGCAAAAATATACCATACGGATCACGGAGAATTCAAAGCAATCGAACATATCAATCTGACGATAGAGGACGGGGATATTTTCGGTATCATCGGTATGAGCGGCGCGGGCAAGAGTACGCTTCTGAGGTGCATAAATCTCCTCGAGCGGCCGACGGACGGCGCCATTCTGATAGACGGGCGCGATATCACCGGTCTCAGCGGAAAGGAGCTTCTGCAGCTCAGACGGCAGATCGGCATGATCTTTCAGCGCTTCAATCTGCTGATGCAGCGTACGGTGGAAGCAAATGTATCTTATCCGCTGGAAATCTGCGGAATGCCGAAGCCTCAGAGAAAAAAGCGCGTCGAAGAGCTGCTTGAGCTGGTAGATCTGACATCAAAGGCAAAAAATTATCCGGTTCAGCTGTCCGGCGGCCAGCAGCAGCGTGTCTCCATCGCGAGAGCACTCGCAAACAGACCGTCGATCCTTCTGTGCGACGAGCCGACGTCGGCTCTCGACAGTCTGACGACAAATTCCCTGCTGGAGCTTCTCAAGGATATCAATGCGAAACTCGGTGTGACGATCGTCATCATCACGCACGAGATGAGCGTGGTGGATAAAATCTGCAATAAAGTCGCGGTGATCAACGATTCGCGCATCATCGAACAGGGCATGACGAAAGAAGTCTTTGCAAACCCGAAAGAGTCGATGACGCGCCTGCTGATCAGCGAGATGCAGGGAGGAGGCACTGAAAATGAATAGTTTTCTGGCAGAATACGGAACGATGCTGCTGCAGGAGACAGTCGCAACGCTGGAGATGAGTCTGATCTCCACCCTGTTCGCTTACATCCTGGGAATTCCGATCGGAGTTCTGGTAACGATTACGGGAGAGCATTCCATCCTGCCGTGCAGACCGGTCAATGTCGTGCTCGGCTGGATCGTCAATATGGGACGGTCGATACCGTTCCTGATTCTTCTGGTGGCGCTGATGCCGTTCACGAGAAAAGTAGTGGGCACTGCCACAGGAGTCGAAGGTATGATCGTACCGCTGATCGTGGCGGCGACGCCGTTTGTGGCCCGCATGATCGAGACCTCTCTGATGGAGGTGGACGACGGTCTGATCGAGGTTGCGCATGCTACAGGATCCACGACGTGGCAGATCATACGGAAGGTACTGATACCGGAGAGCATTCCGTCCATTCTCATGGGCGTACCGATCACGCTGATCACGATTGTCGGCTATTCGGCCATGGCAGGCGTCGTCGGCGGCGGCGGCCTGGGAGATGTAGCGCTCCGTTACGGCTATTACCGCTATCAGACGGAGGTCATGATCGCGACGATCATCATTCTGATCATCCTCGTACAGATCATGCAGTCGCTCGGATCGTTTATCGCGAAGAAAAGCGACAAGAGAACGAGATAGCGCCGGAAAAAAGACAAAAGAATACATAAAACGACAGAAAAAATCCCGGACAGTCATTGAAGTGTCCGGGATTCTGCGATAAAATAAGGCAAATGTACCGGCGGCATGCCGTTTTCGGGACTTTTTCCTTTTACGGCGGGCCGCAGAGAAGTACAGGCTTTTCAGTATCAATTTTTGGGAGGAAATGAAAGCGATGAAAAAAATGAAAAAAACACTGGCGGTACTGCTGGCAGCCGTTCTCGTCTTCGCGCTGGCAGGATGCGGCGGAGACAGCAGCGACGGCAAAACATCCGGAAGCAGTGAATCCGGTATGACGACGATCACGGTAGCGGCAAATCCGACTCCTCATGCGGAAATTCTGAACGCTGTCAAGGATCAGCTGGCTGAGCAGGGTATCGATCTGCAGGTAAAGGAATATACGGATTACGTGATGCCGAACAATGTCGTAGAGGACGGCACGGTGGACGCGAACTATTTCCAGCACCAGTCCTATCTCGATGACTTCAATGAACAGAACGGAACTCACCTCGTGTCTGTAGTAAATGTTCATTATGAGCCGATGGGAATCTACGCGGGCAAGGACAAGGCTGTGACGCTGGAAAACATTCCGGACGGCGCTGTGATCGCGGTTCCGAATGACACGACCAATGAAGGACGCGCCCTTCAGCTGCTGGCGGATCAGGGCCTGATCGAACTGGCAGAGGATGCCGGCCTGATGGCTACGCCGAAGGATATTACGTCGAATCCTCACAATATCGAGATTACAGAAGTAGAAAGTGCTGCCGTTCCGAGCATGCTGTCCGATGTGGACTTTGCGGTTATCAACGGCAACTATGCTCTGTCCGCAGGCCTGACAGCGGAAGACGGCCTGGCTTTTGAAGCGGCGGACTCTCTTGCGGCACAGACGTATCCGAATGTTCTCGTCGTAAAGGAAGGCCACGAAAATGACGAAGCCGTGCAGAAGCTGGCAGAGGCTCTCAATTCCGACGAGTGCAGAGCATATATCGAAGAGACATTCAAGGGAATGGTGGAGCCGCTCTTCTAAGGGAAAACCGCAGGCGGGATCTGTTTTCATCACAATCTTGAAAAATATACAATCTGAAAGAGGGTGTCCTCAGGTCGTTTTACGGCCTTCGGGACACCCTCTTTTCTGTCAGGCGAGCACTTTGGAAAAGGCGACTATCACGACCAGCTCAACGATGATCAGTGCGGCGATAGCGCCGAATGCTCTGACGAACGATTTTGACTTTTTATCCATTCGTTTGCATGTTCCTCTCGTTTTTTATTCTTCTTTTGCTTCCGGTTTTACCCACCAGTCCAGATGGGCGTAGCCTGCCTGGAAGGCCTTGATATCGTTTCTCGTATCGAGGAAAAGCTGTTTCTTTTCTACCAGATAATCTGTGTGCATGTCAAGACTTTTATGAGTCATGTGATGATTGAAGAGCGGATTGTATTCGATCTCCATGCCTTCCATACCGCGGATGAGCTGGCCTTCACCGGCACAGACGCAGCAGCGGATTTTTCCGTTCGGATGGATGTGAAGCGCCGTGCTGGAGCAGAACGGACATTCGAGCGCGCCGGAAGATGGTTCCGGGATTCCCTCGTAGCCGTTTTCCAGAAGTTCTGCCAGACGATGAAGCTTTTTGAGGTTTTCTCCCTGTATGCTGTCAGCCGGCAGCGTGGCGAGCATCAGCTCTGTGCCGATCACATTGAGGTGGAATTTTTTTGCGAAGAGAAGAGCATCCTCTTTGGAAAGGCCCTCCCAGCCGTCGTAACCGTAAGAGACGGCGATGACGCAGTCTTTCTTTCCGAAATCTTCGTAATCACTGACGAGCGAGATCAGACGGTCGAGGACTCGCTTGAGCATCGTATGACCGCCGAGCATATAGGCGGGTGCTGCGATGACCACCTTATCCGAATGCTTGACCTGACGGATGAGAAAATCGAGATCATCATCCTTTATCCGGCATTTGCTGCCTTTCGGAACACAGGAATAACAGGCCGTACAGGTTTTTATATCGAGATCATTGAGATTTACCATCGCTTTTTCCCAGTCTTCGGGGAGCGATCTGAGAATTTCCTTGGCAGCCAGTTCCGAATTTCCGCCTCTGCGCGGAGATGAAATAATTCCTAATACACGCATGAATTTTCTCCTTTGCTTTTGTCTGAGAGATAATATGTCATCTGACAGGATTAATCCGCGTCCGGAAAAATTCCGGACACCGGGAAATCCTGTGAAAAGGACTTGTGAAGAGAATATAAACGACCGGTCTGTCGTATAAATACAGTATAACATAAACGGGTACCGTCTGTATTGTCTGAAATAAGTACAAAGATACCTGACTGCGTCAGGAAAAAGTTTCTGTAAAATCGGCAGACGGACGGGCTTTTGCTGTTGATAAAAAATATCGATTAGAGTAAACTAATTGATAACCGGAAAAAAGACCGGAAGGCAGCCGCTGTGCCGCTCGGAGGCTGTCCGCCCGCCGTATTTCCGGAATCAGAACAGGACAGGAGTGATTTTTATGACACTGGATCAGCTGGCGATCGGCCGTGAGGCGGAGATCATCGCCGTAGGCGGACAGGGAGGGCTCAGAAGACGGCTGCTCGATATGGGCCTGACGCCCCGGACAAAAGTGAAAATCAGAAAAGTGGCGCCCATGGGCGACCCTATCGAACTGACACTCAGAGGATATGAGCTGACACTGCGGCTGGAAGACGCGAAAAAGATAGAAATCGAGGAATTATGAATTTTGCACTGATAGGAAATCCGAACTGCGGAAAGACGACGCTGTTTAATCAGCTCACAGGCAGCAAGCAGCATGTGGGCAATTTTCCCGGAGTTACGGTGGATAAAAAAGAAGGAAAAATACGCAGACAGGAAGATGTGACGGTAGTCGATCTTCCCGGCATCTATTCTCTTTCGCCTTATACAGCGGAGGAGATCGTCACGAGAGATTACCTGATAAAATCTCATCCGGACGGCATTATCAATATTGTGGACGCGTCGAATATCGAGAGGAATCTCTATCTCACGCTTCAGCTGCTGGATCTTGAGATGCCGATGATCGTGGCGCTGAATATGATGGACGTTGTGACGGCAAACGGCGGAAAAATCGATATAAAGGGGCTGGAAAAGAAGCTGGGGATTCCGATCATTCCGATTTCGGCGTCCAGAAATCAGGGCGTCGATGATCTGATCCGAAGGGCGGTCCGGATGGTCCGTGAGAGGCAGCTGCCGGAGCGCCGGGATTTCTGCTCCGGCGACGTTCACCGGGCGATTCATTCCACGGCCCATCTGATCGAGGAGGAGGCCCGCACGCATGGCGTGGCTCTGAAATTCGCCTCCACCAAGCTGGTGGAGGGCGATGAGAAAATGATGAATGAGCTCGAAATTCAGGAGGCGGAGAGAGATATCATCCGCCATATCGTGGACGATATGGAATTTCACTGCGGCATGGACCGAGAGGCTGCTCTGGCGGACGCCAGATACCAGTATATAGAGGATCTCTGCAGTGAGCTGGTCGTCAAGCCGCATGAAACACGGGGCCAGAAACGATCTGTAAAAATCGACAGAGTCCTCACGCACCGGATCTTCGCTATTCCGATTTTTATCGGAATCATGGCTTTCATCTTCTGGATTACGTTCGGAACGGTGGGTGCGACGCTGAGCGACTGGTTCTCGGCCGGGATCGATTATCTGATCGGGCTGGCGGATACCGGCCTGCAGGCGCTTCAGGTGAACGATGCGCTGAGATCTCTTCTCATCGACGGCGTCTGTTCCGGCGTGGGCAGCGTTCTGTCTTTTTTACCTACGATCGTGCTGCTGTTTTTCCTGCTTTCCATTCTGGAAGACAGCGGGTATATGGCGAGGGTTGCCTTTGTCATGGACAAACTGCTGAGAAAGATAGGCCTTTCCGGACGCTCCTTCGTGCCGATGCTCATCGGCTTCGGATGCTCTGTTCCGGCGATCATGGCTACGAGGACGCTGTCCAGCGAGCGGGACAGAAGGCTGACCGTTCTTCTCGTGCCGTTCATGTCCTGCAGCGCAAAACTGCCGATATATGCCATGTTTACGGCGGCATTTTTTACGGAGTACCGTGCGCTTGTCATGATCAGTCTCTATGTGTTCGGGATACTGATCGGTATTCTCTGCGGATTTCTGATGAAGAAGCTGATGTTCGCCGGAGAGCCGGTGCCGTTTGTAATGGAACTGCCGGAGTACAGGATGCCGGCGCCGCAGAGCGTTCTTTTACATATGTGGGAAAAGGCAAAGGCTTTTATGAAGAAAGCGTTTACCGTGATTTTCATAGCGACGATCGTCATATGGTTCCTGCAGAGCTTCGATATCCGGTTCAACATGGTTTCAGACAGCAGAGAGAGTATGCTGGCTGATCTCGGCCATCTGATTTCGCCGCTTCTTGTGCCTCTCGGCTTCGGCGACTGGCGTGCGGCAACGGCGCTTCTCACGGGATTTTCGGCAAAAGAAGCGGTCGTCAGTACGTTTGCCGTGCTTCTCGGCGCGGGAAATTCTTCCGATCTGACTGTGATGCTCGGCGACATTTTCACGCCGCTGACGGCATACGTTTTTCTCGTCTTCTGCCTGCTGTATACACCGTGTGTCGCGGCGATAGCGGCGGTAAAAAAGGAACTCGGAGGCCTGCGGCAGGCCGGCGGAGTTGTTCTCTTCCAGACGGCCGTTGCCTGGATCGCGGCCTTTGCCGTCTACCGTATCGGACTTCTGATTCTGTAAAAACCGGCTGTAAAAACCGGTTCCCGGAAGCGATTCTCTGAACCGGTCCTCCGGTTCAGAGGCGTTCCGCTCCTGCCGTCTGCGCAGATCTCATCTGCAGGGCGGAACGCGGAAAAAGGCGTGTCGGACTTCTGATACGGCGGTATGCGGCATATCCTTTAGGGGAGGTCGTCATGCTGAAAAGTGAAAAGAGGAGAGTATGGATCCGCCGGGCAAAGGCGCTGGCTGTGATTTTCTGTCTGCTGGCCGGATCCTTTCTGCTGGCTGACAGGATCTGCTCCGGCGGTCCGCTGTTTGTCTTCGGCAGGGAGGAGCCGCTGGTGCTGCTCGATCCCGGACACGGAGGGATCGACGGCGGTGCGGAGAATCCGTCGGGAATATGTGAGAAGGACATCAATCTGGCGATCTGTCTGAAGCTGAGAAAAAAGCTCGAAGCTTATGACGTCAGAGTGGAGATGACGAGGGAGACGGACAGAGGTCTTTACACCGGTGTGGAAAATGACGGAACTGACGAGATGAGGATCGACGCCGAGCGGAGCATCCGCAGCCTGAAGATGGAAGATCTGAACGCGCGGCGCAATATGGCCGATAGCATCAGGCCGGATCTTTTTCTCAGTGTCCATCTGAACAGCTTTAAGCAGGATCGTTCGGTACACGGAGCCCAGACTTTTTATACCTCGGGAAACAGCGAGTCTGTAGGAGAAAAAAGCCGCCGGCTGGCGCAGCTGATACAGGACTCTTTTCTGTCGCTGATCGACGACGGAAATACGCGCACGCCGATGAATAAAAACGACGTTCTGATCATGAAAAACGCGAAGGTGCCGACGGTCATCGCGGAATGCGGATTTCTCTCAAACCGCAGGGAGGCTGCGCAGCTGGTAAAAGAAGAATATCAGGATCTTCTGGCGGAGGCGATGAAAAAGGGCGTTCTGTCCTATCTGGGAATCGAAGAGCGTTCTTTCAGCGGGGAGACGGAGAAAGAGGAGCCGCCCGTCGTTCTGAGCGATGCCTGAACCGGCTTTATCCGGCCGCCGCAAAACGACAGATTATGCGCAGTGTCTTTTTGCGGAAAACTGTGGGCAGTTACTATAAATTGTGGATAACTTTTTTGTAAAAAACAGGTAAAAAATAATGCAAGCCTGATATTTCAACGTATTTACGGATTTTTAATTTACACACAGAGCTGTGGAAAACTGTGTGGAAACTGTGCAAAACCTATGGATAACTCCCGGAAACCGCAGAATTTCAAAGACGACAGAATCTGAGAGTTATCAACAGATTTCGGAAAAAAGTTGACGATAATCCGGCGGAAATGTTTCTTTTCTGTCCTTATGATCGGAATATGCCGGAAAAATATTGCCTCCTTCTTTCTGCAGCGGAAAGGATTGTAAAAGGAGAGCCGGAAAGATATAATGTAATCACTGCAGATTTACGGAAATTGGAGGTTTTGAAATATGAAACACGTTTTATATGCCCTGATGGAAAACAAGCCGAGCGTTCTCAGACGGATTTCCGGTCTCTTCGGCAGAAGAGGATATAATATCGATTCCATCGTGGCCAGCGCGACAGAGGATGAAAATGTCACAAGCATGACGATCGTCGTCGACGGTGATGAATATATTCTCGATCAGGTGATCAAGCAGCTGGAAAAGCTTCAGGAGATTATAGAGGTCGTCGATCTGTCCGACATTCCGGCGGTCAGAAGACAGCTCCTTCTGATGAAGATAAAGGCGTCGCACGATACGCGCCTGGATATCATTCAGCTCGCAAATGCTTTCGGAGCCCGCATCGTGGATCTGAAGTCGGATTCGATCATCATCGAGGCTACGGCGGAAGATGAGGTCATGAGCTCGATCGTGGAGACATTTGAGCCGTACGGAATTATTTCTCTGATCAAGACGGGAACGGTGGCTCTGAGAAAATAAAGAAAAACAGGCCGTCCGGCAGCGGCGCACAGAAAAAAAAGAGGGTACTCCCGGAGTCGCACAGCGACCGGGAATGTACCCTCTTTTCGGATTTTTTCGGGAAGGCGGAATCTCCGGAAAAAAGATGTAGTGCCGGAGGAGGTGTGCCGTCAGTTTTCCGGCTGTCCGCATACGATGCTCAGAAATTCGTTGAAGTCCTCAAAATTGCTTTTGATGAATTCATAGATGATCGGCTCGCGGAATTCGTATTTTCTGGAAACGCGCATGTAATTCGGCATCATGGCCAGTGTGATGTGAAGCTCGGCTTCAAAGACGGCTTCATAGCTGTAGGCGATGACGAGCAGCTGATTGAAGTCGGTCAGGTAGTACATCGCGCGGATGTCGTCATTCATGCGGTATTCGGAGCGGCCGACGTGGTCGTTTGTATCGAAAAAATCGATGTAGAGCTTTCCCGTTTCGTAAGGCGTCTCCGTGAAGGTTTCCACATAGGAATAGAAAGCGTCCTGAAACAGTTCGCTGTCGCCGGCCACGTCGTATACCGTGATGAATTCGGAACAGTTCATGATCATCGCGGCTTCTGTGCTCGTGATCCGCAGTGAGGAACATTTTTTTGCGGAAACGACGCGGTTCTGCAGCGGATCCAGCCGGATCTCCGATACGATGATATGATAGCGGTTGGCGTATTCGATGACGGATTCGCACAGATACGTATGATCCTCCGCCGCTCCGTACGGTTCGATGGTATTGCGGCACATCGTCGCCGGCGACGACTGAGAATAGATGTCGCACGGCGGGTACGGCGGCTGATAATCCGCCGTTACGGAGTCGCTCTCGGGACATGCCTGCACACCGCAGGTATCGGCGGGCGGAGCCTCCGACGCTGCAAAATCGGACGTGAGACTGCCGCAGGCTGCGGGCCGGCCGGCGAGATTCCGCTGTGCGGCACAGGCAGAGGATTCCTCCGTCCGTGCCGTCAGAAATTCGATTCCGCGCCGGTCTCTGGCGAAAGTCCGCATGAGATAATAGTTCAGTACGAAATTCGGCGAACCGGTATTTCCGCTGATGCGCGAAAACAGGGAATCGTATTCTTTTCGGGAAAGATGCTGCACAGGAGTCAGCATGAATTTATATTTTTCATAACCCGTCGGCAGATTCTGACGGAACTGTTTATTTATTCTGACGTATGACTGCAGGATAAAACGGGCCTCCGCCTCTGTGACGGGGACGACATTGCCCCCAAGAGCTCCGATCAGACGGTTGCGTTCGACCTGTATGACTTCCGGATTGTCTCCCAGAGCTTCTGTATAGGATTCGAGACCGAATTCCTCTGCATCGAGATAGAAAATCTGATTCAGCGTCACCACTCTCGCATCCGAAATGACATCCCATTTCAGCTCCATGCCGATGACGCCCATCAGGCGTGTATCGGTCACGTATCCGGAGATGAACTGCCGGCCGCGGCTCCCGGGCTCCATGGCTTTCCCGCCTCTGATTACTGTTAATTTAGCGTCCATAGAAATCTCCTTCTGTCAAAATTATATCTTATTTAAACAATGATGTGCATACATTCTATAAAATAATCTGTGAAGTTTGTGTGTTTTTTTTCAGGCATAAGTTGACCCGCTTCGGCAGATATTATAGAATTTTTAGTTAGATATGACCTGGGATAACAGGATTATATCCTTTTGATATAGAGAAAAAGCGGGAGCTGCCGAGGGAAGGATGATTTCCCGTCGCTGCCCCGCGAGATGAAAGGAATTAAAGAAAATGGGAATAAAAGTGGTTAAGTTCGGCGGCTCCTCTGTGGCGGATGCGATTCAGCTCCAGAAGGTCAGAGATATCGTTCTGTCGGATCCGGAGCGCAGATATGTGGTCGTTTCCGCACCGGGAAAGCGCTACGGAGATGACAATAAGGTTACGGATCTCCTCTATCTGTGCAAGACGCACGTAGATCACAATATTCCGGTTGATCATATCTTTCAGGTGGTAAGCGACCGCTTCAAAATGATGGAAGTCAATCTGAATGTCGACATCAATATCGGGGCGGAGCTCGAGGAGATAAAGGAAAAGCTCAGACCGGGCGTCACCGCCGACTATATCGCCAGCAGAGGAGAATATCTCTGCGGAAAGCTCACGGCGGCCTATCTCGGATTTGATTTCGTCGATCCGGCGGGCCTGATTCAGTTTGATGAAAAGGGCAGATATCTGGCCGATGTGACACAGGAAGCGCTGTCCGGGGAGCTGGCGAAGCACGAAAAGGCCGTTATTCCGGGATTTTACGGTTCTATGCCGGACGGCACGGTGAAGACTTTTTCACGCGGAGGCTCCGATGTGACGGGTTCGTTAGTGGCCAAAGCCGTCGGCGCAGACGTCTATGAAAACTGGACGGACGTTTCCGGCTTTCTGATGGCGGATCCGCGGATCGTGGATAATCCGAAGCCGATCGAGCGGATCACGTATAAGGAGCTCCGCGAGCTCTCCTATATGGGAGCGAGCGTGCTTCACGAGGATGCGGTGTTCCCGGTGAGAGAAGTGAATATTCCGATCAATATCCGAAATACAAACGAGCCGGACAATCCGGGGACGATCATCTCGGATACGCCGGCGGTCAGCAATAATATCATCACCGGAGTGGCGGGAAGAAAGGATTTTGTCGTCGTCGCGCTGTACAAGAATATGATGAATTCCGAGATCGGATTTGTAAAGCGTCTTCTGACGATTCTCGAAAACAACGAGATTTCCTTTGAACATCTGCCGAGCGGAATCGACACGGTATGTGTCGTCATCTCACAGAAGCAGCTGGAGGGCGGCAGGCTGCAGGATCTTCTCGACGATATCGAAAAGCGTCTGCAGCCGGATTCGATTGACATTTATGAGGATATGGCACTCATCGCTACGGTGGGACTGGGCATGAGCCGCCGTCTCGGCGTCTCCGCCAAGCTCTTCGGCGCGCTGACAGACGCGAAGGTCAATGTGCGCATGATCGATCAGGGATCCAGTGAGATGAATATTATCGTCGGCGTCGAGAATGATCATTTTGAAGCGGCGATCCGTGCGATTTACAGCGCTTTTGTTTCGTAGAGCATACAGGGTTTGTGGCCTTCGCGGCCTGTGATCTGAAAGCAGGGCATGTGCAGGTGATTTCGCCGCGCAGGAACGGCGGAAAAAGGGCAGGAAAAGGAGAAAAGAGGGAAAATATGGGCGTAATGGAAGTTCTTTTCGGCGATCTGAATAAAAAGGAAGTAAAAAAGCTCGACAGGATCGCGGAAAAAGTGGAATCCTATGACGAAGCCATGCAGGCGCTCAGCGACGAAGAGCTGCGCGCGAAGACGGCGGAGTTTCAGGACAGATGTCAGAATAAGGGTGAGTCTCTGGACAGTCTGCTGCCGGAGGCCTTTGCGGTCTGCCGTGAAGCGGCGTCGCGTGTGCTGGGAATGAAACATTTCCATGTTCAGATCATCGGCGGTATTGCGCTGCATCAGGGGCGCATCGCCGAGATGAAGACAGGTGAAGGAAAGACGCTGGTGGCGACGCTGCCGGCTTATCTCAACGCGCTGGAGGGAAAGGGCGTTCACGTCGTCACGGTCAATGATTACCTGGCGAAACGAGATATGGAATGGATGGGAAAGCTCTATACATTCCTCGGTCTGACGGTAGGAGGCATTTTTCACAGCGTACCGCCGGAACAGAGAAAAAAAGCGTATCAGGCGGATATCACCTACGGTACGAACAACGAATTCGGATTTGACTATCTGCGTGACAATATGGTCAGCTATAAGGAAAATATGGTTCAGCGCGATCTGAATTACGCTATCGTCGACGAGGTGGACAGTATTCTGATCGACGAGGCGCGTACGCCGCTGATCATCTCCGGCGTCGGTGAAAAGTCCACCGACATGTACAGTCAGGCAGACCGTTTCGTGAAAAATTTCAGGCTCGATACGGATTTTACCATGGATGAGAAAGACAAGACGATTTCCCTCACGGAAGAAGGCGTCGCCAGATGCGAGGACTATTTCAATCTGGAAAATTTCTCGGATCCGGAAAACATGGAGCTGAATCATCACATCATGCAGGCGCTGAGGGCGAACAACCTCATGAAAAAAGACGTGGACTATGTGGTAAACGACGGAGAGGTCATCATCGTCGACGAGTTCACAGGCCGCCTGATGTACGGAAGACGCTACAGCAACGGTCTTCATCAGGCGATCGAGGCGAAGGAGGGACTGTCTGTCCGCAGCGAGTCGAAGACGCTGGCGACGATCACGCTTCAGAATTATTTCCGTATGTTCAATAAGCTGGCCGGTATGACCGGTACGGCAAAGACAGAAGAAGCGGAATTCCGCGACATCTATAACATGGACGTCGTCGTCATTCCGACAAACAAGCCGATCGCCCGCGTCGACATGCAGGACAGCGTCTATCTCAACGAACAGGTGAAGTTCAGAGCTATCGTGGAGGAGATCGCTGAAATTCACGCGACGGGCCGTCCGGTTCTCGTCGGTACGATTTCGATCGAAAAATCGGAGATTCTCAGCGATATGCTGAAAAAGCGCGGCATAAAGCATAATGTCCTCAACGCGAAGCATCACGAAAAGGAAGCCGAGATCGTCGCACAGGCCGGACGCCTGGGAATGGTCACTATCGCGACCAATATGGCGGGCCGTGGTACCGATATCATCCTGGGAGGAAATCCGGAATTCGAGGCGAAGCGCGAGATGAGAAAGCTCGGCTATGATGAGAATACGATTTCCTACGCTTCCAGCCGTATTCCTCTCGATGACGAGGAACTGCTGGCAGCCAGAGCGGAGTATGATAAGCTGTATGAAAAATTCAGGGCAGAGCGCCAGGAGGAACATGAAAAAGTTATCGAACTGGGCGGCCTGCATATCATAGGTACAGAGCGTCACGAATCACGCCGTATCGACAATCAGCTGCGGGGGCGTGCCGGACGTCAGGGAGACCCGGGCTCCACAAAGTTCTTCGTGGCACTCGACGATGACCTGATGCGTCTGTTCGGCGGCGAGCGCATCCAGGCGTTTATGCAGAAGCTCGCGGGCTCCGGTGAAGAGCCTCTGGAATCGAAGGCCCTCACGAAGAGAATAGAGGAAGCTCAGAAAAAGGTGGAGGGAAGAAACTTCACTTCGCGTAAATACGTGCTTCAGTACGACAACGTCATGAACAAGCAGCGTGAGATCATCTATTCCGAGCGCAGAAGAGTGCTGGACGGCGAAGATCTCCGTTCTCATATCCTCTCGATGGCAGAGGAATTCGCCGATGCGGCGATTGAGACCTGTACCGCGGAGTCGCGCTTCTCGGAGGAATGGGATCTGGATTCACTCACCCATACGATGAAGCGTCTGTGGGGCGGCTTTGAACTTCCGGATTACAGTGAAAATCCGGATATTACGCCGGAGCAGCTGCAGGAAGACGTCCATCGGGTCATCGAAGACGGATATGCGGCAAAAGAGGCGGAAATCGGAGAAGAGCGCATGAGAGAGCTGGAGCGTATGATTCTCATCCGTGTCGTGGATAATAAATGGATGGATCATATCGACGCCATGGATCAGCTGAAGACCGGAATCGGCCTGAGGGGCCTCGGCCATCAGGATCCTGCCGTGGCTTACGCAAAGGAAGGCTTCGACATGTTCGAGGAGATGATCGGCACGATCAAAGAGGATGCCGTAAAGTTCTGCTTCAATGTCACACTGCAGACGAATACGGAACGCAGACAGGTCATGGAGGCGAAGAACGCGGAGAAAGAAGAAGCTGCGCCTTCCGTGGGCGGAGGAGCTGCCGGCGGAAGCGGCGCTTCAGCGCGTGTATCGTCTGCGATGCCGGGAGCCGCTCCGAAGCCTCAGGCGACAAAGGGCGATTCGAAGCCGGAGCCGGTCCGCAGGGATGCTCCGAAGATCGGAAGAAACGATCTGTGTCCTTGCGGCTCCGGTAAGAAATATAAGAACTGCTGCGGCAAAAATGCGTAGCCGCAGCGGCTGAACCTGAAATCCTCTGTCTTCAGCGCGGAGGAGTATCAAGAGAGAAAGGATGTGAAAAGATGCTGGAACTGGATCAGATCAAGTATGAACTGCCGCAGACCCGCAATAATCTCAAAGAACTGGGTGAGTCCCTTTGACGTCGCGGGACTGCGCACGAGACTGAACGGTATCGAACAGGATCTTCAGAAAGAGGGGCTCTGGGACAATCCGGAGGCGGCTCAGAAGATCATGAAGGAAAAAAAATCGGTGGAGAGAAAGCTGGGCGAGTACGACAAGCTCGAGAGCGATCTGTCCGATATCGAGGTTCTGATCGAAATGGCGGAAGAGGAGGACGATGCTTCTCTGACCGGGGAGATCAGAACGAATTTTGAAAAACTGAAAAATGATATGGAGACGCTTCGTCTTCAGACGCTCCTGAACGGTGAGTACGATGCGAACAACGCCATCATCTCGATTCACGCCGGTTCCGGCGGTATCGACGCTCAGGACTGGGCGGGCATGCTGTTCCGTATGTATACCAGATGGGCCGAGAGCAAAGGCTATAAGATCAAAACGCTGGATCTGCAGAGGGATGATGAGGCGGGCATCAAAAATGCGACGCTGCTGATCGAAGGGGAAAACGCGTACGGATATCTGAAAAACGAAAGAGGCGTTCACCGTCTCGTGCGGATTTCGCCTTTCGATTCCAACGCCCGCAGACACACGTCCTTTGCGTCTCTGGATGTCTCGCCGGAGCTGGACGACGACATCGACGTCGAGATCGCTCCGGAGGATATCCGCGTGGACACCTACCGCTCCAGCGGCGCCGGCGGCCAGCACGTCAATACGACGGATTCCGCCGTCCGGATCACGCATCTGCCGACAAATATCGTCGTATCCTGCCAGAATGAGCGTTCGCAGCATCAGAACCGAGAGGTGGCGATGAAAGTCCTGAAGGCGAAGCTCATCGAGCTGAAAGAGCGCGAAAACAAAGAGCGCATCGACGAGCTGCGGGGCGATTACGGCCAGATCACCTGGGGCAATCAGATACGTTCCTACGTATTTCAGCCGTACACCATGGTCAAGGATCACCGCACCGGCGCAGAGGTGGGCGATGTCAACCGCGTCATGGACGGAGATATCGACTATTTCATCAACGAGAAGCTGAAGCAGAAGCAGCAGGCCTGAGAAGGCGGGAGAAACTGATATGATCAGTCTGCTGCTGACGGCGGCGTAGGAGTCCGGAATCGATACGCAGCGATTCGTATCGCTGTATCAGTCGTATAAAAACAGAGTTTATCTGACGGCTTCCGGATGGTACAGTGATCCGGAAAACGGCATTTCACTGTATGCTTTTGCAGAGTGAGAACGATAGCCATTCCGGGCATAAAATACGAAAATACGGCGAAACGGCCATGTGACAGAAGCGCCGGAAACATTTCATCCGAAATGTTTCCGGCGCTTCTGCATTTTATGGCGAAACCTCTCTGCCTGCACAGAAAAATCGTGACCCGGCAAAAAACCGGAAATAAAACGGGACAGAATCCC
>CALXIZ010000011.1 GCA_944388495.1 uncultured Clostridia bacterium
ACGTCAGGATAGATCGTTCCCTGGACGAGAAAATCGACGGCTCCGATCTTCTTCGCCTCTTCTTCAAAGACGCGTATAAATTCCTCACCGATGATCTTACGCTTTTCTTCCGGCTCTGTCACGCCGGCCAGCTTATCATAAAAGCGCTGCTGCGCGTTGACCCGGATAAAATTCAGGTCGTAGGGACCATCCGGTCCGAATACAGCTTCGACCTCGTCGCCTTCATTTTTGCGCAGAAGCCCCTGATCCACAAAGACACAGGTCAGCTGCTTTCCGATGGCTTTCGACATGAGTACCGCTGCTACGGAAGAATCGACGCCTCCGGACAGTGCGCAGAGAGCCCGGCCGCTGCCGACCTTTCTGCGGATTTCTTCGATCGTCGTCTCGACGAAGGAATCCATCTTCCAGTCTCCCGTACAGCCGCAGACCTTGTATACGAAGTTTTCCAGCATCTTTTGGCCTTCCTCCGTATGCATGACCTCCGGATGAAACTGAGTCGCATAAAATTTCTTCTCCGGACATTCCATAGCCGCTGTCGGACACACCGGTGTGGAAGCGATCGTGCGGAAGCCCTCCGGTACCGCTGCGATATAGTCGGTATGACTCATCCAGCAGACCGTTTCTTCCGAAATTCCGTCAAAGAGAACGGATGAACCGTCTGTCTTTACGAGAGTCCTGCCGTACTCGCTGACGGGGGCGGTCTTTACTTCACCGCCCAGCATATACGCCATCAGCTGGGATCCATAACAGATGCCGAGAACGGGAATGCCCAGCTCAAAGATCTCCGGCTCGCATTTCGGCGATGCGTCATCGTAGACGCTGTTCGGACCTCCCGTAAAGATGAGACCCGCCGGAACTTTTTCCTTTATTTTTTCCATGGCCTTCGTGTAAGGGATAACCTCTGCGAAGACATTGCATTCCCTCACACGTCTGGCGATCAGCTGATTATACTGACCGCCGAAATCGATGACCAGAACTGACTGATGATTCAATGGAGTTCCTCCGTTCCTGTCTTTTCACTCTGTCCGTTAAATCGTCGCTCCGTTATTCTTATCCTTGAGGATAACGTCATGCGCGCCGCCCTCTACGATACTCGTGGAGGATACGACCGTCAGCTTCGCCTTTTCCTGGAGCTCCGGAATGGTCAGCGCGCCGCAGTTGCACATCGTCGCCTTTACCTTGCTCAGCGTCAGCTGTACATTGTCTTTCAGCGGGCCCGCATAAGGCACGTAGGAGTCCACGCCTTCCTCAAACTTCAGATTGCTGCCTTCACCGTCATCATAACGCTGCCAGTTTCTCGCACGGGCGGAGCCTTCACCCCAGTATTCCTTTACGTATGTACCGTTAAGGTTCAGTTTGCCGGTCGGAGACTCATCAAAGCGGGCAAAATAACGGCCCAGCATCAGGAAGTCGGCGCCCATTGCCAGCGCCAGCGTCATGTGATAATCGTAGACGATACCGCCGTCAGAGCAGATCGGAATATAGATACCTGTCTCTTTAAAATATTCGTCACGGGCAGCAGCCACTTCGATGAGAGCTGTAGCCTGTCCGCGGCCGATCCCCTTCGTCTCTCTCGTGATACAGATCGAACCGCCGCCGATACCGACTTTGATAAAGTCCGCACCCGCTTCGGCGAGGAAACGGAAGCCTTCGCCGTCCACTACGTTTCCTCCGCCCACTTTCGTATCTTCGCCGAAAGTATCCTTTATATAGCGGATCGTCTGTCTCTGGAATTCGGAAAATCCCTCGGAGGAGTCGACGCACAGTACATCGACGCCCGCGTTGAGCAGCGCCGGAACACGCTTTTCATAGTCGCGCGTGTTGATGCCGGCTCCCACGATATATCTCTTGTGAGAATCCAGAAGTTCGTCCGGATTTTCCTTGTGCGCATCATAGTCCTTGCGGAATACGAAAGACTTGAGACGCTGCTCTTCATCGATGATCGGCAGCGCATTCAGCTTGTGATCCCAGATAATATCGTTCGCCTCTTTGAGTGAAACGCCTTCCTTCGCCCAGATCAGCTTTTCAAAAGGAGTCATGAACTCGCTTACCTTTGTGGACGGATCCATTCTCGACACACGGTAGTCTCTGCTCGTAACGATACCCAGAACTTTCCCCTCTGCCGTTCCGTCTTCTGTAACAGCGATCGTGGAATGGCCTGTTCTCTTTTTCAGAGCGACGATATCAGCCATCGTCTTATCCGGTGAAATATTGGAATCACTCTTTACAAAACCCGCTTTTGTATCCTTTACCGCCTTGATCATGGCAGCTTCCTCTTCGATCGTCTGGTTGCCGTAAATGAAGGAAATGCCGCCTTCTTTTGCCAGAGCCACTGCCATCTTTTCTCCTGATACAGACTGCATGATGGCGGATACCATCGGGATATTCAGTGAAATCGCCGGTTCCTCTTCCCCTTTGCGGTATTTTACCAGCGGTGTCTTCAGAATTACATTGCTCGGAATGCACTCAGCGGAAGAATAGCCCGGTACGAGCAGATATTCGCTGAATGTGCGTGATGGTTCGGAATAGTAAAATGCCATGATTTCCTCCTAAAAATCTTTCCTTAAATCTACAAGAAATAACGATATCTTCTATTTAAACTATAACTTTATATCAGAATGACCGACGCCCTCCGTGCCTGAAGTCAGGGGGCTTTGCGGCGCACCCGGTCAGATGCGAGGACATCCGCTCTCATCCGGTATTTCGGATCATGCCGGAAAGCGCGCGGCAGCCGGGAAAATATGCGGAAATCAGAATCCCATCTGTTCCACGTATTCCTCCAGCGTCAGATTCTGTCCGTAAATATCAGCTGCCGCTGTCCTGCCCACATATCTCAGATGCCACGGCTCATAGGAATAGCCTGTGATATCCGTCCCGTCCTTTGGAAAACGGATGATAAAGCCGAAACGATGTGCATTTTCCGCCACCCATTTTCCGGCTGCCGTGTTTTCAAAATCATAGGAATTACGGTAGTCGATTTCCGATGTGGAGAGGTCGACGGCCAGCCCCGTCTGATGCTCACTCTCTCCCGGGCGGGCGCTCGTCTTATTCGCCTCTTCTTCGCCTTTTTCACTTACATTATAATTCCAGAGAATTTCCTGAAACTCATAGGAACGGTACGCCGTCGTCATGACGATATCGATTCCCTCGGCAGCTGCCGCCTCGACGAGCTCATGAAAGTGATCCGCCGCTTCCGCCCGCATGTACCGGGAATTTGCATTCCGGTCGGACGCATAATACCGGATCGGCTCCAGATCCTCCGGAACATAATCCGCATCAATATGATGCTCTTTATTCACGAGGAGAAACAGACCGTTCGCCTCATCCTCCGCAAGCTGAGCCTTCTCTGCCGCTTCCGCCTCTGACTCTTTTTCCTGCAGAGAGGATTCCTGAGATCCGGATCCGTCTTCCGCGCCGCCGCAGGCAGCCAGACTGAACAGCAGCGCCGCCGCGAGAACAAAACTCAGAAAACGGAGACAAACGTGCTTCTTTCCTCTCTTCTTTCCCTTCATTCAATCCACCTCCTGATACAGGGAAATGCCGGCCCGGAAACACATACGCCGGACACAGCAGAAAAGAATATCTCCCTTTTTTAAGCCGTGCTGTATCTGTCCGTGCAAATGTGTCTGTACTTATCTATATTAATAAATTATTTTACCGCAAACGCGTCATATTCTCAACGGAAAAAAAGGAAAGCCGGCACAGATGTACCGGCTGCTCTGACTTTTTTTCATGATTTTTTACTCATATTTCGTTTTTCTCCGCAAAATTCCGGAAAAAAAGAAGGAGAGCAGCCGGATTATCCGGCCATTCTCCTTAATTCTGCTCCATATGATAATTTTTTCGCTCTATATCTGATCCATTTTTCGGATCCGTCCGGCCCGATATCCGGATACGGACGGATCCGTTATGATTCATCCTTTACGGGAGGTATCATCACCCTCCTGTATTACCTGCGGATAACGGATGCGGTCTGATTACATCATGCCGCCCATTCCGCCCATTCCGCCCGCTGCATTCTGCAGCGCTTCCAGCGGATTGTCACTCTTAATGTCGACGACGCACGCTTCTGTCGTCAGCAGCATTGCGGAAGCGGACGCCGCATTCTGCAGCGCGGATCTCGTAACCTTCGTCGGGTCTACGATACCTTCTGCCATCATGTCGACATATTTTTCCGTAGCAGCGTTAAAGCCCACACCGGCCTTGCTGTTCTTCACCTTTGCCACGACGACGGAGCCTTCAAATCCTGCATTCTCCGCAATCTGTCTTACAGGCTCCTCCAGAGCTCTCTGGATGATCGCCGCACCGGTCTTCATATCGCCGGAGAGAGACTTGACATATTTCGCTACAGCCGGGATGACATTGACGAGAGCCGTACCGCCGCCAGGAACGATACCTTCTTCCACTGCGGCCTGTGTCGCGTTGAGAGCGTCTTCAATTCTCAGCTTCTTTTCCTTCAGCTCAGTCTCGGTAGCTGCACCTACCTGGATGACTGCCACACCGCCTGCCAGCTTTGCAAGTCTTTCCTGAAGCTTATTTCTGTCAAATTCGGATTCCGTCTCTTCGATCTGTGCCTTGATGAGCTTAATTCTGTCCTGAATTTCCTCCGTCTTGCCGGCGCCGTGAACGATAACGGTATTTTCCTTGGAAACCTTGACCGTGTCCGCTACGCCCAGCATGTCGAGCTGTGTTTCCTTCAGATCCATGCCGACTTCATCGGAGATGACCGTACCGCCTGTCAGGATCGCGATATCCTGCAGCTGTTCTTTTCTTCTGTCACCGAATCCGGGAGCCTTGACGCATACGCATTCAAACGTGCCTCTCAGCTTGTTGAGAACGATCGTAGCCAGAGCCTCGCCCTCTACATCATCTGCGATGATCAGCAGTTTTCTGCCCTGCTGTACGATCTGCTCCAGAACCGGAAGGATTTCCTGGATGTTTGAAATCTTCTTATCTGTGATCAGGATATACGGGTTGGAGAGATTTGCTTCCATCTTTTCCGTATCTGTTACCATATATGCGGACAGATAACCTCTGTCAAACTGCATGCCCTCTACAACGTCCAGCGTCGTGCCCATGGACTTGGACTCTTCGACAGTGATTACGCCTTCCTTGCCTACCTTCTCCATCGCCTCAGCGATAAACTGACCGATTTCCTCTTCTCCGGCGGAGACAGAAGCGACCTGCGCGATATTTTCCTTGCTTTCAACAGATTTGGAGATCGACTTCAGCTCTTCGACTGCGACGTCGACCGCACCCTGCATACCTCTTCTGAGGATCATAGGATTAGCGCCTGCTGCTACGTTTTTGAGGCCTTCCTTTACGATGATCTGCGCCAGCAGAGTCGCTGTCGTCGTACCGTCGCCGGCAGCATCATTCGTCTTTGTGGAAACTTCCTTGACGAGCTGAGCTCCCATATTTTCGTACGGATCTTCCAGATCGATATCTCTTGCGATCGTCACACCGTCATTCGTGATCATCGGGCTTCCGTAAGATCTTTCGAGAAGCACGTTTCTTCCCTTAGGTCCGAGCGTAACTTTTACCGTATTGGCGAGCTTGTCGACGCCCGCTTCCAGCTTTCTTCTGACTTCTTCTCCAAACTGTATTTCCTTAGCCATTTTGCATTATCTCCTTTTTATACTGTAAAATCATATCACTCAGGCGGAGTGCTGTCCGCCTGTCTGCTCTGCCGCTTTACGGCCGCATTTTTACGTTTCGTTCCGGATCAGTCGAGGACTGCGAGGATGTCGCTCTGCGATACGACGATGAGCTCTTCCCCGTCGATTTCGATCTCAGTGCCGCCGTATCTCTTGAAGATAACCTTTTCACCGACTTCCACTTCCATCGTCGTCTCATCAGTTCCCGGACCGACAGCGAGAACCTCGGCCACCTGAGGTACTTCTTTATTGGCACTTGTGAGAATGATTCCGCCCTTCGTCTTTTCTTCCGGCTCAAGACGTTTAATTACAACATTGTCTCCTAATGGTCTGATCATTTTTTCTTATCTCCTTTCTGCCTGTTTACCGGATACGTTTCCGGTCCGTCTGCAGATTTTTCTCTGACTAAATTTTATATTTTTCCTGTCTTTTTTCTTTGTTAGCACTCACTGTCTTCGAGTGCTAAAGATAATGTAACGCTTTTATCTCCCATTGTCAATACAATTTTATAAATTTTCTTTCGCGTAATAGAACAGATACTGCTGGGCAAACCCGCTCAGAGTTCCGAAGTGTTCCGCCGCATATTCCGACATACCTTTTGTATCCTTCGGATCAAAGCCGTACAGACCGGACATGATGCGTTTCATCCATACATCCAGAGGAAAACTTTCATATTTCATGAGTCCGAAGAGAAGAATACAGTCCGCCACCTTCGGTCCGACACCATAAAGACTGCGCACGTACCGGAACGCTGTTTCATAATCCGCCTGCCGGAGATCCGACAGAAAACGTCCCTCATCCTCCGCAAGAGCTGCGGCAGCCGATATGACATACCTGTCGCGGTATCCCAGACGGCATTCCGCCAGATCCTCCGGCTTCAGCGCTGCCAGCCGGCGGGGTCCGGGAAAGGAGAACCTCATTTTCCCGCGCCAGACTCCGATCGGCTCGCCGAATCCGGCACAGAGCCTCTCTATACATCCGCGTATGCGGACAATGCTGGAATTCTGAGAGATCAGAAAGGAAACGACTGTTTCCCAGGGATCCTGATGCAGCAGACGTATTCCGCCGCCGAATTTTACCGCCTGCTCCATGACAGCGTCATTCCGCGACAGAGTCTCTTTTATGCTTCCATAGTCTCTTCCGAGATCAAAATAATCAAACCAGAAATTTTCAAAATCCTCTTCCGTACTGTTCGCCAGGATCAGCGTTGTCCCCTCTTTTTTCAGACTGACCGTCCGCCCGGCGGCCGTTCCTGTATAGCCGCCGTCCGCCTCCCGCTCCCATCGGAAGCACTGGCCGCATTCAAAGATATGTACAGGATCGAAGTCCTCAACTCCGCTGATCCTCAGGAGGCCGGTCTTCTGATCCCATTCTCTTTCATATGTATCTATACGCCTCCGATATCCGTTTTTTTTCTTTCATGATTTTCCCGGCCCTTCCTCTTATGTTAAGTTGTGCCTGATTCCGCCTGAATTTATGACTGAATTTCCGGCTTTGTCCGCCCTCCTGACGGCTTGAGCCCGCGTATTTCGATGTCGATGGCGAGAATGTTAAAAGCAGTCATCGTCTCCACTCCGTCCGCCACCAGAGCGCGCAGCTCCTCCGCACGCCTCTGAAGGCCGGAACCGTAATAAAAGACCGCGGAAAGAGAAATGCGGACTCCCTCCGGTCTGCTTCGGACGCTGCACTTGAGAACCTCCGCCACATAGCGGCAGTGCCGGCACAGATAGAGAATCAGCTCTGTCACCGCCCTGTCAGAGATCGTGAATTCTCCCAGATAACTGTACGTCGGACGCACGACGCTCTTTTCCTGAAGCGCGCCCTGCCGGTCGTTTTTCCCTCTGAGAATCCGGAGAGGCGTCATAAAGTATCCGGAAAACTGCGGTTTTATCTCCACCGTCGGAACAGGAATGACATGCTTGCCCTGTTCCTTGCGCTGCCGGAGCGCTGTGGTGATGGCATCGCGGCTGGCTACGTCCTCGATATGAATCATCTCCGAGGGCTGCGGCAGTTCGAGCCTCTGACAGATCCGGAGAATCATTTCCTCTGACGTTCCGAGCACGAGGAGACTTTTCGGAGCAACCTGCCGTATCTTTTCCGCAACCTCCTGTCTCAGCTTTTCATCCTGAAAAATCGCCGTTTTTATCGCGCTTACCTTATTCGCATCTCTCTTTGCCGAATGACCGGCCTGAATCGCATTCCGGTATATGAAGAGGCCGTCATCGATAATCCCCTCGATTTTTCTGTCTCTGCAGACATTCATCGACTGGTAACTTTTTCCGGTTCCGCTCCTGCCGGTCAGTCCGTAAACTTTCATTCTTTTTTCCTTCCTGTCCGTCCCGCGCCTCGCGCTTGTTGCAAAAATCTCCCGTGTAAATTTTGAACTGAATGTTGTTAGTTTTTTTTTTCTCTGCTATAATATCTATGCTGTATATGAAAATTCAACTTCATAGCAATTTTATAAGGAGGTATATACGTATGGCTTATGTAATTAAAGATGTGTGCATCTGCTGCGGTGCATGTGCGGCAGAATGTCCGGTAGAAGCGATTTCCGAAGGAGACGGCAAATTCGAAATCAATCCTGACGTATGCATCGACTGCGGCGCCTGTGCCAATACATGTCCTGTAGATGCGCCTACACCTGCTTAATCTTCAGATTTTCTCAGGATTCGAAGCCGCCGCGGGGCGGCTTGTCTGAACAAAAGAGCAGATAATGAAATCAGCGATTTCTGTCTGCACGTGCCGCACTCTTCGGCGCAGGAGTTCAGAGGCTCACCGTTTTGTTGTTATTCCGGAAATATCGGTTCATCGATATTTCCTACATAATAAAAAGAGCATAAAAATCATTACCGTTTTATACTCGTAAAGATACCGGTATCCGAACCGGAAGCAGCCGTTTCCGGCGGACGGAGATCCGTTATTTCTCCTGAAACGGTACAGAAGAAAAAGAAACCGCCCGTCCGGGGCGGTTTCTTTTTCTATACAGATACCGGCATCCCGCCGCCGTCATGTATCCTGCAGGATGCCGTACCGTTGTTTTTATTCCGCGCCCGTTTCGCGTTCCTCCGCCTGATCATTGTGAATGATATGATAGACCAGCGCATTGAGCGTATCCGTAACGTGAACGTTCTCCACGGGAATACTCTTCGGCACCTTCAGATCCACCGTCGCAAAATTCCAGATTCCGCGGACACGCCCCTCCACCAGCTTGTCAGCGACACTCTGGGCGGCAGCTCTGTCCGTCGTGATGATTCCGATATCTACATGGTTTTCCTTCAGAAAGTCCACCAGAAGATCGCTGTCCATCACTTCGATGTCATTGATCCTCAGACCGATAATTTTGGGATTGATATCAAACATGCCCACGATAGGAAAGCCTTCCTTATGGTATTTGGAATAATTGGCCAGTGCCTGGCCCAGATTTCCCGTTCCCACGATGACCATCTTATACTCTCTGTCGAGACCGAGGATCGTATTGATCTCCTTGTAGAGACCCTTGACATTGTACCCGTATCCCTGCTGTCCGAATCCTCCGAAATTATTCAGATCCTGGCGGATCTGCGAAGCGGTGAATCCGATCAGCGAGCTGAGCTCATTGGAAGAGATGCGCTCTACCTTATCCTTGATCAGCTCCTCAAGGTATCTGCGGTAAATTGGCAATCTTTTAACAACCGCATTTGAGATTTTTACCTTTTCCTTCATACTTTTCCCATTTTCCAATTACTTACAGACATTTTATCTTCCGTTTCGATAACGCATAAAATTATTATATCAATATAAAAATATCTTTTCAACACTGCTGTACGTTTTTCTTTTTCCGTCTCACGACAGGAAAAATCCCTGTATTCCTGCCGTTCCCTCTGCAGGGCGGGAATTACCTGCTTGTCATAACGCCGGGCATCATTTAAAATATTATGATGGTCATTTCCGGCAGGAAATTTCCGCACAGATTTCCAGAAGGCGGCTCTTCACGGATTTCCGCCTGTAAAAAGCACACCTTTTCATGTGAACAATATAACTAAATCAGATCGGACAGGACGCATTTCCGCGGCCCGTTCCGACATTCCGGAGATAAAAAATCATGATAGTAATTTCAGCCAATCAACTGACAAAATTATACGGGACCGATGAAATTCTGACCGGCATCTCCTTTCACATCAATGAAGGCGACCGTGTGGGAATCGTCGGCAGCAACGGCGCCGGAAAGAGCACGCTTCTCAATATTCTTTCCGGCGAGACTTTCTGCGATTCAGGTACATTCTATCTTTCCTCCGATAAAAAAATCGGCTATTTTCACCAGAATGACCTTTTCACCTCGGAAAAGACAGTTTATGAGGAAATGCTGTCCATTTTCGAACCTCTCATCAAAATGGAATCCGATATGGAAGAGCTTTCCGAACGGATCGCCTCGCTTTCCGGACAGCCGGGACAGGAAGAGGCCGTCAGCCGTATGCTTGCGGAATATGACCGTCTCTCCGAATCCTACCGTCTGAACAACGGTTACGGCTATAAAAGCGAGATTACCGGCGTTCTCAACAGCATGGCATTTCCGCCGTCTTTTTTCGATAAGAGGACGGATTCTCTGTCAGGCGGAGAACGTACACGTCTGGCTCTGGCCGCGCTCCTTCTGAAAAAACCTGATATTCTCCTTCTCGATGAGCCTACCAACCATCTCGATATCGGCACGCTCAAATGGCTCGAACAGTATCTGCGTTCCTATCAGGGAACGATCGTCATCGTCTCTCACGACAGATATTTTCTCGATCATACTGTCAGCCGCATCTTTGAAATCGAAAACGGACGTCTGAGCGTCTATGAAGGAAATTACACTTTCTATGCCGGCGAAAAAAAAGTCCGCCTGGTCAACGAGCTCAGAGCTTACGAAAAGCAGCAGAGTGAAATCCGCCGCCAGGAAGAGATGGTGCGCCGCTTTAAGGAGAGAGGCACGGAAAAGCTGGCCAAGCGTGCAAAATCGAGAGAAAAGATGCTGGAAAAGATGGATCGCCCTGAAAAGCCTTCCGCGCCTGCGGCAAAGATGAAAATTCAGTTTCAGGAAAGCTCCAGAAGCGGAAACGACACGCTGCAGGCTTTCGATATTTCAAAATCCTACGGTACGGGAGACCGGAAGCGTACGCTCTTTTCCAACGTCTCCTTCGACATCAAGCGCGGCGAGCGGATCTGTATCATCGGACCGAACGGAACGGGAAAGACGACGCTGCTCAAAATGATTATGTCTGAAATTCCGCCTGATCACGGTCATATCAAGGTAGGACACAATATCGTCTTCGGTTACTACGATCAGGAACAGACGATGCTGAATGAAAGCTCCACGATCCTGGAAGAGATGAGAGACGCTTACTCTCTTTACAGCGACACGCAGCTTCGCGGGCTGCTCGGCCGGTTTCTTTTCCGCAATGACGACGTCTTCAAGACGGTCGGATCTCTGTCCGGCGGAGAACGCGCCCGTCTGGCGCTCCTGAAGCTCATGCTTTCCGGCGCCAATATGCTCATGCTGGATGAACCTACCAACCACCTCGATATCGCATCAAAGGAAGTCTTCGAGGACGCTCTGATCGATTTTCCGGGAACCTGTGTCATCGTCTCGCATGACAGATATCTGCTCAATAAAGTGCCGACTTCGATCTACGAGCTCTCACAGGACGGCATTACGGTTTACCCCGGAAACTACGATTACTATAACGAGAAAAAGGCCTCCATCACATCGGCAAATGCCTACATGAACAGCCTCGGACAGACGGCCTCTTCCAGAGCCGACGAAGCGGCTGCAAAGCCTGAAAATCTGAAACAGCAGCATATCGAGGAGAGAAAAAAGGCCAAGGCCGCACAGGCCGAGCAGCGCCGCCGTGAGCGCCGTGTCGAAGCGCTGGAGGAACAGATCGCACAGCTTGAAGAAGAAATCGACGAACTGCAGAGCCGGCTCGGTGAAGAAGAATACATGACAGACTATGAAAAACTGACGGAGCTCTCCTCTCTCATCGCTTCGAAAAAGGAACTGCTCTCATCCTCCTATGAGGAATGGGAACGGCTGAGTGAAGAACTGCAGCAGCCTGTACTTTCTTAAAATCATAAATTTTGTTCATCAAAATATTTTTGAGGAAAGCGGCAAAAAAGTATTGCAGTTGCACGTCTATCCCCTTATAATAAGGTTTGTAAAAATCCGAGGAAGAACCATATTTCAGGAGGTTAACATGGTATTTGATAAAGTAAAGGAAATTATCGTTGATCAGCTCGATGTGGAGGAATCTTCCATCACACCGGAGACGAGCCTGACGAAGGATCTGGAAGCTGACTCTCTCGACGCGGTTGAGATCATCATGTCCATCGAAGATGAATATGAAATCGAAATTCCGGATGAAGAGGCTGAGAAGTTCTCCAACATCGGCGACATCGTAGCTTTTATCGAAGAAAAGATCGCAGAAAAGGATCAGTAGACAGCAGATCACTCTGCTTACGTTTCTGCAGATCGCAGACCGATACGAAAAGAGAGAAAAAACAGAAAGATCAGAATAACCGGCGAAAAAAACGGAGCGTGGAAACAGACGCTCCGTTTTTTCTTTTTCAGAATTCCAGAACAGGGCAGGCGTCCAGCGTCAGATCGTCCGTAAGGCCTTCCCGGTATCTGTAATATGCGGCGCAGGCGATCATCGCCGCATTGTCGGTACACAGCACCGGCTGCGGACGGAAAAAGGCAATTCCGTTTTTTTCGCATTCCTGTTCCATCATCGTACGCAGCAGACTGTTTGCCGCCACGCCGCCTGCGAGAGCCAGCCTGTCCCGTCCGAATTCCAAAGCGGCCCCCACCGCCTTCTGTACGATGACTTCCATCACTGCCATCTGAAAGCTCGCCGCGATGTCCGCCTCCGGGATATCCTCTCCCGCCTGTTTCAGGCTGTTTATCTGATTGAGCACTCCCGTTTTCAGGCCGCTGAAGCTGAAATCGTAGCTTCCCTTCTCGAGAAGAACCCGCTTGAACTCATAAGCGTGAGGATTTCCTTTCCCAGCCAGGGCGTCTATTTTCGGTCCCCCCGGATACCCCAGTCCGAGAACGCGCGCCACCTTATCCATGGCCTCTCCCGCCGCGTCATCTCTCGTAGCTCCCAGAAGCACGAGATCGTTATATCCTCTGACATCGATGATATCCGTATTTCCTCCGGAAACAACGACAGCCGTAAAAGGCGGTTCGAGTTCGGGGGCTGCGATATAATTCGCACTGATGTGGCCGTGAAGATGATGAACGCCCGTCAGCGGAATATCTCCGGCAAAGGAAAGAGCTTTTGCCGCCGCCACGCCGATAATCAGCGCTCCCACGAGTCCCGGACCCTTTGTCACACCGATGAGATCGATCTCTTCCGGAGCTGTGCCCGCTTCCTCAAGAGCCTGTCTTATTACCGTGCTGATATTTTCCAGATGCTGACGGGAAGCGATCTCCGGTACGACGCCTCCGTAAAGCTTATGTATCTCAATCTGTGACGATATGATATTCGAATATACCGTTCTTCCGTCGGCTACGACGGCCGCTGCCGTTTCATCGCAGCTGCTCTCGATGCCGAGTGTGAGAAATTTTCCGTCTTTCATTCTCCTTCTCCGTTTTTCTTTTTTCCGCTGCAGCGAGGCATCGCCTCACTGCAGCGTCTGCTGCGCCAGCCCGCATCTCTGATCTGTCCTCTGATAAAGACAGCTGTCGCAGCTCTGATAATCGCTCATATCAAAGGAGCGCTCTCTGCCCTTCGGCTGATAATTTCTGCAGTGGCAGAATACGCCGTAATTTCCGTCACCGAAGGAACTGCGCACTCTGTCCGCATCATAAGACGCCTCCGCCGCCCGCGCCATTCCTTCCCTGTCCGTCTGCCGCACTCTTCCGCCGTCTTCCATAATCCGCGCCTCCTGTACTCTCCGTTTCACGAAAAAACTGTCTTCACCGGTAGTATTACAGGAACGGCGGAATTTTATTCCGTATCCGAAGAGGAATTCTGCCGTCCCGGATTCTCAGCGCTCTCACGCCGCATCAGCAGCGCATTTTCTCCCGACTCTGCATAATATCCTTCTCTTCTTCCCGTTACACGAAATCCCTGATTCTTGTAAAGAGCGATGGCCGTTCTGTTCGATTCACGGACCTCCAGCAGCTGCGTCGTGACGCCCCGCTCCTCCGCTTCCGAAAGAATCCGCTCCATCATCACTCCTGCGATGCCGCGGCCTCTGTACAGCGGATGGACAGCCACACGGTGAATCTCTCCCTCATCCAGAATGCTGCTGATGCCCGCAAAACCGACTGTCTCTTTTTCTCCGTTTTCCGCGATGACATAAAAGCTCCTGTCACCGGCTCCGAATTCTCCGAGAAAAGCCGCTTCGCTCCATTCATGTGAAAAACACAGCGCATCCAGCCGTGCCATGCGGCCCGCATCCTCCTTTTCAGCCCGGCGGTAAGTGATCGTTTCATCTTCCGGAGGCATCTCGAAAATGACTTCTTTTTCTTCCGCCTTTTTCTTCTTTTTTCCGAGCTCCTTCGCCTCCAGCTTACGCTCCGCCTCCGATTTTCTCAGATAGACCGGATGTATATCATAACAGGAAACTGTTTTATCCGCTGATGCCATGCCGAATGCCATCTCCGCCGCCGCCTCTGCATAGGAGAGCCCTCTCGTTTCTCCGCCGAAAATTACCGCAGACGGAGATATTTTCCCTTCCGTATTACGTCCGGCTCCGGCGGCTTTTCCGCGTTCCCCGCCGCGCGCCTCCATCCTGATATCTGTGTATATCTCGCCGATGCCTGCAGCCGTGAGTTCCTGAACGATCAGATCGCGGTACCGCTCCGCTCCGTCTGCACAGAAACAGATGCGTTCTGCCTCTTTATCGCCGAGTCCCAGTTTTGCCGCTTTTCGGACGAATGTTCTGACATCACGGGCCTCCTCCTCAAGAAGAATGCGCGGCTCTTTCGGATCGGCGGAAAGGTTGTTTTCTCCGCTGATCAGACTGCGGAAAATACCGCTGAAAACATGCCCGTGCCGTGCATCGATCATCGGACAGACCAGATCTCCGTCGTTTCCTATCATCAGAGAAAATACCGCCAGAGAAGACAGCGGTATCAGCGGTATATTCCATGCCTGAGCCAGCGTCTTCGCTGTAGTCATGCCGATTCGTATCCCCGTGAAAGACCCCGGTCCGACGGTAACCGCTATATGGGTGATTTCCGTCTTACGCACTCCCGCCTTTTCGATCACACGGGAGATCATCGGCATCAGCAGCTGCAGATGGCTCATCATATCCGCCGACAGCTCCGCATGAATTTCTCTTCTATCGTTTATAATCGAAACGGATGCTTCCGCACCCGTCGTATCTATCGTCAAAATTACCATATTCTCATCCTGCTACTGGAACAAAAGCGCAGACGGCGAAATCAGAGATTTCTGTCTGCATATGCCGCACCGTCCGGTGCAGCGCTCTGTAAAGTGCTTTTGTTGTTATTGCGGAAATACCGATCCATCGATATTTCCTGTGTAATAAAAAATACTGCAGGCCAGATCCGTTCCGAAGAGCTCCGCTTCGGGGGGCTGTCCCGTTTTTTCTTCTTTGCGTCACTCTTCTTCGCCTGTCACGCCGATATCATAGATCCGTTCGCCTTCTTTTTCCCCGTAGGATATATGAATCAGACGGCTGCCGGCCGGAATCTCTTCCGCGATGAGATCGGCCCACTCTATGACACAGACACCGTCTCCCGAGAAATATTCCTGCGCTCCGGTTTCAAACAGTTCCTCCGGACTTCCCAGACGGTAAACGTCAAAATGATAAAGAGGAAGACGGCCGGAACGATATTCCCGGACGATGTTAAAGGTAGGACTGACGACACTTTCCTTTACTCCCAGTCCTTCGGCGATAGCCTTCGTCAGGGCCGTCTTTCCCGTTCCCAGATCACCTGTCAGACAGATGATATCTCCCGGAAAAAGCTGCGCCGCCAGATTTCTGCCGAACCGTCTCGTTTCCTCTTCATTTTTTATCTTTAAAAGCATCTTCTTTTCTCCGTCTTCTGCCGTTTTTTACGATTCTGCTCTGTCTTTTTCCGTTTCTGTCAGGCGGAGAATCGCATCCGCATAAATCTCTGCTGTCAGAACCAGGCGATCGATACTGATACACTCCTCCGCTTCATGCATGATGTCAGGATCTCCCGGATACAGCGCGCCGAAAGCGACTGCATTTTTCATCTCCCGCGCATAAGTTCCTCCGCCGATGACGAGAGGCTGTGATTCCGTGTCCCCTGTACGCTCCCGATAGACTGACAGCAGCGTCTGCACGATGTCGCTGTCAGTTGAAAAATACAGAGGTTCCTTATACATCTTCTTTACCATACCGATATCATACTGCTCCAGCACAGGGCGGACGGCCGCATAGACGTCCTCGTCGCCGAAGCTGACAGGACATCTGACATTTACCGTTATGCCGACCGATTCTCCGTCCATGAACAGCATTCCCGTGTTCCAGATAAGACTGCCCGAGACGTCATCCCGAAGCTTCTCACATCCTATCTTTTTTCCCGACAGATCAAAGCCGATATGCTGATTATAAAAGCGGATAAATTCATTCACGCCGAAGCAGTCAAACTCCAGACCGCCGAGAAACTGCATCAGAACAGACACCGCATTGAGTCCTTTCTGCGGCATGGCGCCGTGTGCCGATTTTCCTGCACACAGGATTTCCAGATTTTTTCCCTTTTTTTTCACTGTGACTGAGTATCCTGTCATCTGCGAAAAATGCTCTGCCGTCTGCTTTATCTTTTCGCAGCCTCCGCCGTCCGCGATGAGAGCGGCGGCTGAATCCGGAACCATATTCGGAGCGCTTCCGCCTGTCAGACGTCTGAGGGAAATTCCGCCGCGGTCGGCTTTTCCTGTCTTCCTGACCAGATCAAAAGTCAGAATTCCCATCTCTCCGTTTACAAGGGGAAAGTCCGAATCCGGAACGATTGCAAAATCCGGCATCCTCACCTTCCGGCGGTAATAGTCCATTCCTGCGCTGCCCGTCTCTTCGTCAAGTCCGAGAACCATGCGGACTTTTTTCTCCGGTACGATGCCGCATTCTCTGATCGCCTTCATCGCATAAAAAGCTGCGATCGCAGGTCCTTTGTCATCGAGAGTGCCGCGTCCGTACATGATGCCGTTTTCCACACAGGCTCCGAACGGATCGTGACGCCACCCGCTGCCCTCTGATACGACATCCAGATGGCAGAGAATGCCCATAATTCCGTTTTCCTCACTTTTCCCGAAATCGATATGACCGCCGTATCCGTCACAGTCGAAAACCTCGAAGCCCTCTCTGCGTCCGATTTCCATCATCCTGGAAAATGCTTCCGCCACACCGCTGCCGAAGGGAGCGTTTTCTTCCGGTCCGGACTGCACACTTCTGCAGCGCACGAGATCAGCGAGATCCCGGACCATATCCTCACGGAAAGATTCGATTTTTTCCGCTATCGCCGCAAAATCTTTTCTCTGTTCTGTCATCAGTTTCACTCTCTTTCCTTCTGTCATCCGCAGATCCTGCTTCCGTTATCATACCGCAGCACCGCTGAGATATTCCTCTCCGATCAGCTCCGTCACATCAGCCAGAGCCTGCTGTGCTCTGCCGAGATGACCGGATGCCGCCAGCGCCGGATTTGACTGCAGAGCAGAATCGAGCGGAATAATCGCATAACGCTGCGGGCTGCCGTAGCGGTCCACCCAGGTCGGAATGACCTGTACCGTCTCCGCCGTGATCTCACCCGTACCCGGAAGGACCTCCACCGTAACCTGAGCCATCATTCCCTGTTCGGTATAGCGGTTCTGATTCAGCGTTTCGTAACGCTGATTGGAGATGAAATTTCCCATCGAGTAAAAGACGGGGACGCTCCTGCCGTCCTCTGCCGAAAGAATATCGACGGGCTGCAGCACATGAGGGTGGGACGCAAAGATAATGTCAGCGCCCCTGTCTGCGAGAGCCTGCGCCATATAGGTCTGATTCTGATCCGGCTCGCGCTGGTACTCATTGCCCCAGTGCATATAGCAGACGATGATATCGGCGCCTGCATCTTCCGCCGACCGGATATCCGAGGCTATTTTTTCGATATCCTGATCCAGCTCATTGAGATTGAAGGAATTGATCAGCTCCTCGGATTCTTTGGAGACGTAATTTCCGTTTATGGTAACTCCGTCGGAACCCGCTCCCGTCGTCTCATAGGTATAGGCGACGATACCGACGCCGATCCCGTTCACCTCTGCCACAGACCAGCTTTTTTCTCCCGCATAGCGGCTTCCGGCCGTCATCATGCCCTGATTTCTCAGAATCTCCAGCGTTCTCTGCATACCGTCAAAGCCTGTATCCATCATGTGATTATTGCTGGTGATGCCCACATCGAATCCGGCGTCCATCAGCGCGTACGCCAGCTCGTCCGGTGCACAGAAAAGGGGATACCCGGAAGGTTCGCTTCCCGCAAAAGTCGTCTCCACATTGCAGAGCGCGAGATCCGCTTCACTGATATACGGTTTTACATATTCGTAATTGTCCGTAAAATCATAACCTGTTCCGCCGGCTGCACTCTGCGCCGCCCGTATATTTGTCGAGTGAGCCATGACATCTCCCACACACAGGATGCTGACCTCTGCAGGCTCTTCCACTCTGTCGCCGAACTCTCCGTCCGAGCTGGCCGGCTGCTGTCCCTGCGCATCCGAACAGGCCGCAAGCGACAGCAGCAGGAATACCGATAAAACCGCGGACAGTACTCCGGCTGTCCTCTTTCTGCGCCGCATTCCTCCCGCCGTTTTTCCGATGTAACGGCTGTATTTTTTTTCTTCTTCTCTCCGCATGCTTCCGCTGTTTTCTGTTCCGCTCCCTTTTCTGCCGCTCTTCATACCGTCTGCTCCGTCTCCTGTTGCCTTCTTCTTTTTTATCTTTAATCCGTTCTGTGTCTTTTATATCCGTTTTTTCGAAAATCTGCACAAGACAGCAGATCTCTCTTCTGCAGCATCCTGCACATTTCCGAAAACGACGGGGCCGCCTGAAACAGGCGCCCCCGCAGTTTTTTCCGATTTTGCCTATACCGCTTCAATTCCCGCAACTTCAGGAACCGCTTCCTTGACGATTCTCTCTACGATAGTCTGAAGCGTGAGCTGTGCGCCCGGACAGCCGTGGCATGCGCCCTTCAGGCGTACCTTAACAACGTTTTCCGGCGTCAGTTCCACAAATTCGATATCTCCGCCGTCTCTTCTGAGAAAAGGCTTGATTTCTTCGATGCTCTGTTTTACCAGTTCTTCCATGATGCTTTACTCCTTCTTCTTCTGAATCTGAGCGGAAAACCGCGCCGTTCCTTTCACGGGTTTTCCGCTTTATACCATTCTAATTTAAATAGATCTTTCCGGCAAGACAGGATTATCTCTCCAGATAAGATTTTATTCTTCCGCGCGTGCGCTCCTCTCCGAGAATCTGCTGAATCTCCCACACATCCGGAGACTGCGTCCGTCCCGTCACGGCGATGCGGATCACCGTGCTGACGTCGCCCACGTGTCCTTTATACTGATCCGGATTCTTTTTATAGTCCTTCGGCTTTGCAGCATACCCCAGCTCCGAGGCGATCGTTCTGATCTTTTCAAACCAGGTACTCTGATCATCGCCGTGATCGTAAGAACCGAGATATTTTTCCAGAATCCGTACCGCATCTTCAGCGGAGACGTTTTCCGGAAGCTCTCCTTCGATCACAAAATAATCGTCGAAGAAATAACGGATAAATTCAAAAATCTGCTCCGCATAGATCAGATCCTTTCTCGGCTTGTTTCCGGAGCGTCCCAGATCGAGAATCTTCTCCAGCTGCTGCTCCTGTGATTCAAACAGCGGCAGAAGCTCCGGACGGAATTCCTTTGCCCACTCTGTCAGAAAAGCCGCCAGTTCGGAAGCCGGCACGCGCACGAGGACATCCTTGCACACATCTCTGAGTTTGTCAAGATCGAACAGCGCACCGGAATTGCTCATCTTTTCCATGCTGAATGTAAAGGCATCCAGCGATTCCTGCGGATTGGCGATTCTCCATTCCTCGAAGTTTGAATTGAGCAGTGTCATCAGATATTCTCTCACCGCCGGCGGATAGTATCCGTCTCTCCGGTAATAATCCAGAGAAAGCTCCGGATCCTTTCTCTTGGAGAGCTTCCTCTTTGTACCTTCCTCTCCGATCTTCATCAGATGTGCCGTATGGCAGTAGACCGGCGGTTCCCATCCCATCAGGCCGAAAAGCTCGACATGAACAGGGAGGGACGAAAGCCATTCCTCACCGCGTACCACATGCGTGGTACGCATAAAGTGGTCGTCCACTACATGAGCGAAATGATAAGTCGGAATTCCCGTGGCTTTGAGAATGACGACGTCCATGTTGTTTGCCGGCATCGTGATCTCTCCGCGCACCGCATCATTCACTGTAATCGTATCCATCTCCTCCGCAGGCACTTCCGTCTTTCCGGATGATTTCAGACGGATGACGTACGGAACGCCCTGTTTCAGCTTTTCTTCGATCTCCTCATAGCTCAGATTGCGGCTGACTGCCCAGCGTCCGTAAATTCCCGGATTCTGCTTCTCCGCCTCCTGTCCGGCGCGGATTTCCGCAAGCTCCTCCTCCGTCAGAAAACACGGATAGGCATGTCCCTGCTGAACCAGCTGTTTGACGCATGTCTGATAGAGTTCCGCTCTTTTGCTCTGATGATACGGGCCGTAATCGCCCTTTTCCCCGTCGACAGCGGCTCCCTCATCGAATGCGATTCCGAAATAATCGAGCGATCCGATGATAGTTTCCACCGCACCTTCGACAAATCTCTTGTCATCGGTGTCCTCGATACGCAGGAAAAAAACTCCGCCGCTCTGATGCGCGAGACGCTCATCGACAAAAGCGCTGTAAAGATTGCCGAGATGTATGAATCCCGTCGGGCTCGGAGCCAGACGGGTCACTCTCGCTCCCTCCGGAAGCCGTCTCGGCGGATAAACGCTTTCGTAATCCTGCGGGGTCTTCGTAATATGCGGAAAGAGAAGATCCGCCAGTTTTTCATAATCCATAAATATCCTCCAGCAAAATAATTTGTCCTGTTTATATCCTGTTTTTTATCGTGAGGGAAATATCGGTGAGCCGGTATTTCCGTGCTGTTTCATATCCGTTTTTCCCGTCCGTTTTCTGTATCTGTTTTTTTGCTCCCGCCGTATGTATCCTGCGCATGTTCTTCAACTGCGCCCGTAAATTCTGAGTATTTCTGCCGAATATATACCCTCTTTTTCGTAAATATACAGAGGATCGAGAAATTTCAGTTCTTTTCCGCCGTTCTTCCGGCACTCGATCAGCATCAGATTCGGTTTTTCACCGATATGAGGACTGATCATCTGTATATATTTCGGCTCAAGAGCATTTTTTCTGCACAGCACCGCGATATCGACGATCCGGGACGGACGGTGGATCATATAGAAATAACCTCTGTCCTTCAGCAGATACGCCGCCTGTCCGATAAAATCCGCCAGGCGCGCCGTCGTCTCGTGACGGGCTGCCGTCAGAGCATCCGCCGCATTGACGATTCCCGTTCCGGCCGCCATATACGGAGGATTTGTCACCACGCAGTCAAAAGCGCCGGCGGAGAACACATCTCTGAGCGCTGTCACATCGGAATGGACGATGCGGATACGCCCGGACAGGCCGTTTCGCTGTACATTGCGCCGCGCCAGACTGCAGGCTTTTTCCTGCATCTCCACACCCCAAAGTTCCTCTGCATCTCCCAGACTGCTCATGATGAGGGGAATAACGCCGTTATTCGTTCCCAGATCGATCACTCTGCGGTGAGACGCGCGGGAGGCAAAAGCGGCCAGAAGCACGGCGTCGACGCCGTAGCAGAACATATCGTCGTCCTGTGTCAGAAGCAGGCCTCCGAATCCGATTTCATCCGTTCTCTCCGCCATCCGTCAGTCTCCCAGAAGACTCTTCACCTCTTCCGGCAGAGCGGTGAGATCTTCATCTTCCTGTTTTCTGAAGATCCGCTTCTTTCCGAGACGGCGGATTTCCGACTTATCGTATACACTGATATCCGCACTCAGCTTTTCCCCGCCGGACTGCGGATCATTTTTGGCGGATTCCTGAACGAGACGCACCTTTACCTTTTCTCTGAGAATATTCGTCTCCACGACCACACCGACGCCATCCGGCGTGCGCACTCTCTCGCCCTGATCCGGAAGCCCTGTTTTCAGCGCGCAGTACGCTTCATTTTCGTATTTCAGACAGCACATCAGCCGGCCGCAGATGCCTGAAATCTTCGCCGGGTTCAGAGACAGCCCCTGTGTTTTCGCCATTTTGATGGAGACAGGGTCAAATTCCCGGAGCCACGTATGACAGCAGAGCCCCCGGCCGCAGGTTCCGATGCCGCCCAGCATCTTCGCCTCGTCGCGGACGCCGATCTGTCTGAGTTCGATTCTCATCTTAAACACGCTCGCCAGATCCTTCACCAGCTCGCGGAAATCCACTCTTCCGTCTGCGGTAAAATAGAATATGACCTTCGTATTGTCAAATGTATATTCCACATCGATCAGCTTCATTTCCAGGCCGCGGGCATCGATTTTTTTCTGACAGATATCGAGAGCCTCCTGCTTCTTCTGAAGATTCTCCTCATGCCTCTGCCTGTCTTCCTCTCCGGCGGCGCGCAGCACTTTTTTGAGAGGCTGCACCACTGACTTTTCACTGACCTCTTCCGGTCCGTGAGCGATTTCACCGTATTCCAGGCCGCGGGCGGTCTCCACGATCACAAAATCTCCTGAAACCAGCTCAAATTCTCCGGGATCGAAATAGTAGATTTTCCCCGCCGGCTTGAATCTTACGCCTACCACTGTAATCATCTTTATTATACCTTCTCTGTTGTGAAACCTCCCGGGATCTCTGCCGGCTCCGCGGCAGCATCCGGATCCGGCATGTCCGTCCCCGGTTTCAGCCCTTCAGTTTCTCCTGTATATCAAATATCATATATTTCAGCGCGCGTCCCGGACTGACGTGAAACGCCAGATCCTTCTGCGCATTTTCCGCGCAGACCGCCGCTTCCGCCATCTGCCGCGGTGTAAAGCGGTCCGCACAGCGGCGGATACGCTGCATTTCTTCTCTCTCGTTCACCAGACTGCCGTCCCGGTCATAAAATGACACCAGAACGTCCCTGAAAAACATCTCCGCCGTCCCGAAAAAGCGCGTCGCATCCTCTGCGGAGGAAGAGAAACGGGCGATATGCTGTGAAAGCGCGTAAAAGGGCTTTCCTTCCAGAATACCGCAGATAAAATCAAGCGCCTGTTCTTTCTCCTCCCGCGAAACGAAGTGCTCCTTCTGCAGTGCGGATTCCAGGCGGAAGAAGATACAGCGCGAACGTATCGTAGGCGTCAGAAGCTCGGCATTTTCCGCCAGCAGCAGAATTCTGACGCCGGAAGGCGGTTCCTCCAGCGTCTTGAGCAGGCGGTTCTGCGCCCGCAGCGTCATGCGCTCCGCATTTCTTACGATGAGAAACAGAGGATGCCCGGTATACGATTTCTTCATCGCGGTCTGAATCAGCATTTCGATGTCTTTATCCCTCACAGTTCCGTCTCCGCCGATGACAGACACATCCTCGCTGTTTTGCGCTTCAAATTTTCTGCAGGCGGTACAGATGCCGCAGGCATCCCCGTCCTGCCTTTCGCACAGCGCCGCCTTGACAAAGGAAAAAGCCAGCGCCTCCGTCTCTTTTGCATTTCCTTCAAAAAGACAGCCGTGAAATATTCTCCCGCTGCAGATCATCCGCTTCAGGCGTGCGATCAGATTTTCATTTCCCTGCAGATCCGAAAACGACATGTTTTTCTCCTTTGACACTTCCCATACCTGAGGGGCAGAAACCTTACGGCACGCTCGGGCAGTCCGGCGCAGTCCCGTCTCCGTCCGTCTTTTGCATTTTTCCCGTCCGCTTTTTATAAAGTTCCTTCACACAGATACGTATCTCTTCGGCGATTTCCTCTGCCGGTCTCTCTCCGTCGATGACGCGGATACGCTCAGGCTCGTCAGCTGCCAGCTTCAGATATCCCTGCAGAACTTCCCGGTGAAACGCTTCTTTCTGCGCTTCCATCCGGTCTTCCTCCGATGCCGCTCTGCGCTGTCTCATCACAGAAGGCTCTGTCTTCAGCAGAAAAGTGAGATCCGGCCGGACGCCGTCCACCGCCGGTGCATTGACCGTCTGCACGATTTCTCCCAGCTTTCTGCCGAATCCCTGGTATGCGATACTGGAATCCAGAAAACGGTCGCTGATGACGATATACCCGTCCTGCAGAGCAGGACGGATGACTTCTCCCACCAGCTGCGCTCTGGATGCAGCATACAGCAGAGCTTCCGTGACAGGCAGCATTCCTTCGTTTTTCCGGTCCAGAAGGACGGACCGGATCTGATCTCCGATTTCTGTTCCTCCCGGTTCTCTCGTCAGAATAAAGCTGATCTTTTCTTTTTCCAGATATTCTCTCAGAAATCCGATCTGCGTCGTCTTTCCCGACGCGTCCGGTCCCTCAAATGTGATAAATATACCGCTCATTTTTTCCTGTCTTTTTTCTGTTTTGTGTCTGTCTGTTCTCTGTTTTTCTGTTTTCCGTTTTTCAGCACTTCATCCAGGATAGAGTTCATCATGACAGCGCCGACGTAGACGAGAGGTATGACGAGAGCTGCAATCAGCAGCACCTTAAAAAAAATCATGCTTTGCTCCTCCTGAAATCCCCGTTTCTTCTTTTCTGCCGCAGGTTCGGCACGGGCTAACAAATAATTATACCACGCCGGCGGTGATTTAACTACATCAGCATTTTTTCTCTTCGCTTCTTTTTTTCAGTTTTTCTATCAGTTGTCTCATATCTTCCGGAAGAGGCGCCTCACAGGAAATCCTCCGGCCGCTGACCGGCTGAAAAAAAGAAAGTGAAGCTGCGTGAAGAGCCTGTCTGACGATGAGCTCCGGTTCCTCTTTTCCGTACAGAGAATCTCCTGCCAGCGGATGACCCGTATAAGCCATATGTACGCGGATCTGATGCGTTCTGCCTGTCTCCAGCTTCAGCCGGACAAGAGTAAATCCTTCCTCCGGCTTTTCCGCCCGGAATCTCTGCAGCACGCGGTAATGCGTAACCGACGGATATCCGTCCTCCATCACCCATCTGTGCACGCTGTCCTCCTGCGGTCTTCCGATCGGCAGATCCACCGTTCCCTCTTCCTGCCCGATCACACCGTGAACGACCGCCAGATACGTCTTTTCCACTTCATTGCGCTTCATCTGCTTCATCATGGAATCCTGACAGTGGGAATTTTTCGCCACCATCAGAAGACCGCTGGTGTCTCTGTCCAGACGGTTTACGAAACGTATCTTGAAGAAACGGCCGCTCTGCTCCATATATCGCATGAGCCCGTTCGCTATCGTGCCTGTCGGATGACCTTTCGTCGGATGAACGACGACACCCGGCTGCTTGTCGATAACGAGAATGTCATCATCCTCGTAGACAGCCCGGACAGGAATATCCTCCGGAGGGAAAGAACAGCGCTCCTCCGGCAGCTGTACCTGAATCACATCTCCCTCGATAACATCCGCAAAAAGACGGACCTGCACACCGTTGCGCATGACTCTGCCGCCGCTTTTCAGCTTCTGCAGCAGGCGCGAGGAAAATCCCAGACGCTTTTTCAGAACCTGTCTGACCGTCATTTCGCCGTCCTCAGGCGTCACCGTATAGGAAAAACGCTCTTCCCCGCCGGCCGCCCGCCTCTCTGACGGCTCCTGCGTCTCTCTGCGCACGATATCGGTGAGTTCTCTTTTCCAGTTTTTTTCCGGCATATTCTCTCCTGTTTCCGCTCTTCTGACACGGCGGCGCCGTACGGCACCCGCTGTCACAGAATTTTATCCTTCACTTTACTCCAGAAATTATAGCTGCTGAATCTCACGATCTTCGCCTTTCGTCCCGCCACACCGACGGTGACCTTTTTCACGTCGTCTCTTGCCACGATCCTTCCGTCCTCGATGACGACCACAAAACGGTCCTCCGCTTTGGCCGGCAGAATCTCGATCGTCTGATTCGTCGGTACGATGATGCCGGAGGTAAAAGAACGGTAGGCGGAATTATTCACCGGAGCGATCGGCGTGATCTGCAGCATATCCACTTCCGGATCCACGATCACACCTCCCAGCGAATAATTGTAGGCCGTGCTTCCCGCCGGCGTACAGATGAGAATCCCGTCGCCGCTGAAGCGGGAGATATAGTTGCTGCCGATACTCATATCCAGATGCATCAGCCGCTCTCCCTCTCCGCGGATGACGATTTCGTTTATGGCGGTGATATTTTTTATTCCGCCCTCTGTGCAGATCTCCGCGCTCAAGGCACTGTTCTCCTGAATGTGATAATCTCCGTGCGCGAGCATCCGGATCAGCTCATCGATGCCGTCTACTGTAATTTCCTGGAAAAAACCGAGGTGCCCCGTATTTATGCCCACGATCGGAGCCTCGGGAAAATCGTACTGACGAAGGAGCCGCAGAAGGGCTCCGTCGCCTCCGATACAGAAAATCAGATCCGCCTCTTTTTCATCCTCGCTGTACTCCGCTCCCGCCGCGATCATCTTTTTCCTGACCTCCTGCACGATCTGTGCCGAGGTTTCATCGCCGTTGGCGAAAATATTGAATCTTCTAATCATTTTTCACCAGCTCCTCCAGCTGATCGATCAGTCCGCGGAATGTCTCCATCGCGCTTTCCACCACATCCGGCGTGCTCATATCGACGCCGGCTCCTTTCAGAAGCTCGATCGGATAATCGCTGTCTCCGGCCGCCAGGAATTCCATATACGCGTCTCTGGCCGGTCTTCCTTCTTTCAGGATTTTTTCCGAAATCGCCACGGCTGCCGAATATCCTGTCGCATATTTATAGACATAAAAAGCATTGTAAAAATGCGGGATACGCGCCCACTCCATGGCGATCCTGTCATCATATGCCACATCAGGCCCGAAGTATTTCCGGTTCAGATCTCCGTAAATCTGACACAGACGCTCCGCCGTCATGACTTCTCCTCTGCCGACCGCCTCATGAACGGCCAGCTCAAATTCCGCGAACATCGTCTGACGGAATACGGTAGCTCTGAATTCTTCGATATAGATTGTGAGAAGATAGAGCTTTTCATTTCTGTCGGTGCAGTCCGCCAGCAGATCGTGCATCAGGAGACACTCATTGACGGTCGACGCCACCTCCGCCGTAAAAATCGAATGTCCGCCGTAGATATACGGCTGCTTTCTCCTCGTATAGAAGGAATTCATGGAATGGCCCAGCTCGTGCACGATGGTAAACGCATCCTTAAACTGATTATTATAATTCAGGAGTACATACGGCATGCTGTCGTAGCTTCCGAAGGAGTACGCGCCGCTCGTCTTTCCTTCATTTTCGTAGACATCGATCCAACCGGCTTCTATGCCGCGTTCCAGATCCGCCAGATATTCCTCTCCCATCGGTCTGAGACCTCTGCGCACGATTTCCAGAGCTTCCTCATACGGGACGTTTTTCTTCGGCATATCGACGAGCGGAGCATACATATCATACATGCAGATCTCGTCCAGACCGAGAATTTTCTTTCTCAGATTCACATATCTGTGAAGAACACCGAGATTGCGGTTTACCGTATCCACCAGACTGCGGTAGACTTCTTCCGGAATATTGTCGCCGTCCAGTTCCGCCGCCAGCGCCGAAGGATAGCTGCGGATGCCGGATACGATACAGTTTTTTCTGACATTATAGTAATATGTGGATGCCAGCGTATTCTTCTGAGCCGTATACGCATCATAGAGACGTTCATAGGCCGCCTTTCTCACCTCACGGTCGGAAGACTCCATCAGGCTGATATAATTGCCGTGCGTCACCTCGATTTCGTCTCCGTCTTCGTCGCGGACTGTTCCGAATCTGATGTCAGCATTATTGATCATGGAGAAAATCTGCTTCGGCGCGCCTGCGATCTCGCCCATCTTCGCCATCAGCGTCTCCGCTTCTTTCGACAGAACGTGCTTTCTGCGGCGGATCAGATCCTCCAGCAGATAAGAATAGATTCTCAGCTCTTCCTTTTCCGCAAGAAACGCTTCGATCGTCCCTTCCGGAAGTTCCGTCAGTTCCGGCGTAAAAAACGATGTCTCGGCCGAAATCCGCGACAGAAGAGACTGCGCGCGCTGACTCAGCTCCTGGTAGCGCGCGGTACGGTTGTCCTCGTCTTTTTTCATCTGCGCATAGACATAGACCTTTTCCGCTGTCATCCACAGACTGTCTCTGTCCCTCAGAGCCTGCAGGAGATTCTGCGCGCTTTTTCCCAGCGTTCCCGCATAAGCTCCGAACGCTTCCGCCAGTTTTTCCGCTTTCTGAAAATCCTCTTCCCAGATATCTTCATCGGCATACATCGCCCGGATATTCCATTTATACCGGTCTTCGATTTCTTCTCTCTGCTTCAGTTTTTTAGAATCTGACATAAGTTTCCCCTCTTTCTTCTTCATGAGCCGGATTCTGATAGATTTCCGTCATTTTTCCCGGACAAATCCGTTTTTTCCTGCTTTTGTCCGCTGATTTTATGCTATTTCCGCCCGCCGTATGCCTTTTATCCGCTTTTTCGTTTTTTCGGTTTTCAGACATCCGGGGACGGAATTCCTGTCATCTGTGCTTATTTTCTTTACAAGACTTATTTTTTCATATTATTATATAGAATATTACGAAAAAAACAATGGACAGAGCCTGGCAAAGAGAGGAATTTTTATGATCAGTGAAGAAATTATGGAGATACTGGGTATCGAATCAGAAGAGGATTTTATGTACTTTGATCCGTTTGCGGCTCTGATGGAGACAGAAGAGAAGATCGACTACGACACATTCGCCGAAATTCTGCTCTCCGCGGGGCAGGAGGCGCTGCAGGAGGTTCTGCCGTCTTTCTTTGAGGATGTGATCCGGGGGATTCCCGACGACAACACGGACCTTTATGCGGCCGTTCAGTCGGAAAAGGACGTTCTTCTCACTCTGGCCGGTTTTGAAAAAAACCGCGGCTTCGGTTTTCTCGCAGACGAGCTGTTCCGCTTCCGGGAATGGTATCTCTCCGCAGACACCGTCATATGTACACCGGAAAGCGGCGGAACGGCGAAATCACTTTCACCGTGTGAGGCTTTCATGCTTTTCCGCGAGGAAAAACTGTCCGGCGAAAAATATCTCTACGATTTTTCCGCAGCGGAGCCTCCCGTACCGGACGACTATCTTCTCGACCGGATCGCCGAGATATCGGAGGAACTGCCTCAGGAGGAACGCGAAGAGGACAGCCTTCCCGACGAATACGATCCGGATGCTTACGGCACGGATCTCACGTCAGACGAGCGTCCGATCGATCCCTATACAGAAGGCTTCGTCGACCGCGACCATCCTGTCATCGAAGGCAGCGGCATCGATCCATACCGGGAAGAGGAATGACCTTCCTCTTCCGTCTCCGCAGACCGGCGGTCCGCGGAGTTTCACAGCAATCAGCAATGATACCGTAATGTAATAAAGGAGGAAAATATTGATGATGAATCAACCACATACAACCACGATCCCGGTCTTTACGATCCGGGAGGTACGGCGGATGGCCAGGCGCCAGCTTTCCGGAAAATGGCTCAGCGCTCTTCCGGCTATGCTGATCTTCGTACTGCTCGTCTCGCTTCCGGGCGCCGCCGTACAGCTTTGTACCTACCTGACCGGCGATTTTACGGCCATTCTCGGCGAAACGCAGAATATTCCGGACCCGCTCGCCGGCCAGCTTCAGCTCGGCACGGAAAATATCGGCAGACTCAGCAGTTTTTCTCTGCTCCTGTCACTTTACCTTTTTATCGTATCCGGACCCTTCAGCATGTCTCTCGCTTCTCTGTCCCTGCGGATTCTGAGAAATAAGGAGTATTCGGCAAAGACGATTTTCAGCGGTTTTTCGGAATTCGGCAGAGGATTTCTCACATATCTGCTGATCACCGTCTTCTCGTTTCTGTGGACGATGCTGTTTATGATTCCCGGCAGTATGTTTCTCGGCGCAGGACTGCTCGCAGGCAGCCCCTTTATCTCTGTCGCCTGCTCGCTGCTGTTCTTCATCGTCATCATCTCGCTTCTGATCTTTCTCATGCGCTATGAAATCGCCTATTTTATCGCGGCTGATACAAACACGGGCGCCAGAGAGGCAGTCGGCGAAAGCGTCCGTCTGATGAGAGGAAACGTCTCCAATTATTTTCTTCTCATGCTTTCTTTTCTGCCGTGGATCATTCTGACAGCCGTTCCGGTTTCTCTGTCGCTCGTCACCTTCTTCCGCGCCGTCACGGAAGGCTCCGCAATCTTCTCCGCAGTCTCCGTCGTCCTCGCGCTGATCGCGATCGTCTTCTACGCCTTCCTGACACTCTATATGAAAACGACTTCCGCCGTCTTTTATTCCGGAATCACCGGCAACTTCCGCGCCGCAGCGGCAGATACCGACAGCACCGCAGAAGGCAGCGGCGAAGGCGAATAAAATAAGAAAAAGAAAACAAAAAACATCAGGAGGGGGTCCCGAAAGGCACAAGCGACTTGAGGGGACGCCCTCCTTTCTGTCACTTCTGCGCCGCACTGTCACGCCTGTACCTCGGCAGCGTCACCGTAAATTCCGTTCCGCTGCTGTCGCTGAAGACGGAAATGACACCGTCATGCAGCTGTGTGATCTTTTTCGCGATCGCGAGTCCCAGTCCCGTCCCCTCTCCGGAATGTGAATTGTCGGCCTGATAAAATTTCCGGAAAATATGCTCCTGATCCGGCGGACTGATCTGCGATCCCGTATTGCGGATACTCACACAGACTGTATCTTCTCTTTCGCGGATTCCGACCGCGATTTCCCCGTTTTGCGGAGTAAATTTCACGGCATTGTCCAGCAGATTGATCCAGACCTGCCTGAGCATCTCTTCATTCGCCGAAATTTCATATTCCTGAAAATCCACGGAAATAGAAATATCTTTCTCCATCCACTTCTTTTCCAGAAGCAGAATGCAGGTCCGCACCTGTTCGGAGAGGTTGAAGACGCTTTTTCCTGTCAGAATCGTCTGATTCTCTATTTTTGTCAGGTTGAGAACATTCGTAGCCATGACGGAAAGCCTCTGCGCCTCTTCCTCAATAATTTTCAGATATTCCCGTTTCTGCTCTTCGGAGAGATTTCCCCGGTCACGGCCGAGAAGCCTCGCAAAGCCGAGAAGGGAAACGATCGGTGTTTTGAATTCATGAGAAAAATTATTGACGAAATCCGAACGAAGCATTTCCGTATTTGAGAGTTCTTCCGCCAGAGTATTAAAGCTCTCCGCCATTTCTCTGCTGAACCGGTCTCCTCCCGGATGAAGCCTCACCCTGTAATCGCCCTCCGCCAGTCTGTTCATTCCGCGGATCAGTCTGTTGACGGGCTTCATCGGAATACGCCCCAGCAGAGCCGTCAGAATCGTGCCGACTGCGATGCTGGCGAACGCAAATCCCAGAATCAGAAAGCCCATGTGAGTCGACTGTGTTTCCCTGACGGTTATCAGGCCTGTCTGCATCATTATGATGATCACCGCGCTCATGATTCCCGTCGTGGCCGTCAGAATGCAGAATACCGCCAGCACGAAGAATACCGTAAAGAGAGCCGGCGACATTTTTTTCGGATTTTTATCCGCGCTCCTCATCACTCGCTTTATTTTCACCGCTTTTTTCCATATTCGTGAGTCCCGCGACTGTTTTTCCTGCCTGTTCTCGCGCTTCATACGTTTTTCACCGCCTTGTATCCGAGTCCGCGCACAGATTCGATAGAAAACTCCGGCCAGCCGTCGAATCTCTTTCTCAGCCGCCCGATATGCACGGTCACCGTCTGCCAGCCGCTGTCGCTGTCCACGCCCCAGATCTCATCCATCAGCTGAATCCGCGTAAAGATTTTTCCGGGATAAGACAGCAGCTTATACAGCAGCAGAAATTCTTTCTGCGGCAGCTCCTGTGTCTTTCCGTGTCCGCTCACCGTCATGGAATCATAATCCAGCACCACATCGCCGATCATGATTCTGCGCTCGCTGACGATCTTCGCGCGGCGCAGCAGCGCTCTGATCCGCAGAACCATTTCCTCCGGATCCACCGGCTTTGTCATATAGTCGTCGATTCCGACGAGAAAACCTTTTTTGCGGTCCTCCGGCAGCTGTTTTGCGGATACCATCAGAACCGGCATGTCATTGTGCACGGAGCGCAGCGTCTCCGTAAATTCATATCCGTCCATTCCCGGCATCATGATATCAAGAATGATCAGGTCGATATGATTTTTCTCCATCAGGTCGAGAGCCTCCTGCCCGTCTTCCGCCGTCAGGACGCCGAAATTCTCCTCTTGCAGAACAGCTTCCATCAGAAGACGTGTATTTTTGTCATCGTCCACTACCAGGATCTGAAACACTGATCTTTGCCTCCCTTCTCCGTTTCGCCCGCTTCTTTCTGCGTTTTTCCGACATTATAGAATACATATCATTTCATGCCGCCGTCTGAAAAAAAGAAAACAAAACGCCGGAGTTTCTTTTCAGTTTATTTTTCCTCCGTATCATATCGCGGAAACAGCGGATTCCCGGAGACTCCGCACGGGCGGAAAAAGCTCTGATCCGTGGAATATTCCGCACAAGGGGGTTTTAGATATATGCGAAAATTGCTGAAAAGATTTACAAGACGGGAATGGGGCCTCGTCTGTCTCATCGTCCTGTTCATCGTCGCCCAGGTTTTTCTGGATCTGACGATGCCCGACTACATGTCGGAGATCACGACGCTCGTCCAGACGGAAGGAAGCGCCATGAGCGATATTCTCACCGCCGGAGCGAAGATGCTGGCGTGCGCTCTCGGAAGCCTTGCGGCTTCCGTCTGTACCGCTGTCTGCGCTTCACGGGTCGCAGCCGGTTTTTCCGCCGGGCTGAGAAGCAGTCTGTTCGATAAGGTTCAGTCCTTCTCCATGGAGGAGATCGGACACTTTTCGACCGCCAGCCTGATCACCCGTTCCACAAACGATGTCACACAAGTCCAGATGCTGATCGTCATGGGTCTTCAGGTGCTGATCAAAGCGCCGGTCACCGCAGTCTGGGCTGTCTGTAAGATCCGGGGAAAGAGCCCGCAGTGGACGTTTTCCACCGGAGTCGCTGTCATCGTTCTGCTCGCCGTCGTCGGCACATGTATTCTCCTCGCCGCGCCGAAGTTCAGAAAAATGCAGCAGCTCACCGATGACGTCAACCGCATCACGAGAGAAAATCTCACCGGTCTGCGCGTCATCCGCGCCTATAACGCGGAGAGCTATCAGGAGAAGAAATTCGAAAGGGCAAACGAAAATCTGACATCGGCCAATCTGTTCGCCAGTCATACTATGGCATTTATGATGCCGGGCATCCAGCTGGTCATGAGCGGACTGCCGCTCGCCGTCTACTGGATCGGCGCTTATCTCATCGACAGCGCCGGCATGACGGAGAAACTGACGATCTTCTCCGATATGGTCGTCTTCTCTCAGTACGCGATTCAGATCGTGATCGCCTTTATGATGCTCGTCATCATCGCCATGCTCCTGCCGCGCGCCTCGGTATCCGCCGGACGTATCAACGAAGTGCTCGACACACCCGTCACGATCACAGACGGCACACTGACAGAACCGGATACCGGTCTTCGGGGCGAGATCGAATTCCGCAATGTCAGCTTCCGCTATCCGGACGCGGAAAAATATGTTCTGCGGAATATCAGTTTCACCGCTCACCGCGGGGAAACCGTGGCGTTCATCGGCTCCACCGGCAGCGGAAAGAGCACGCTCATCAACCTCGTGCCGCGCTTTTACGATGTGACAGAGGGACAGGTGCTCGTGGACGGAGCTGATGTCAGAGAATACCGCCAGAGCGCGCTGCGCAGCAGAATAGGCTATGTCTCTCAGAAAGCCACGCTGTTTTCCGGAACGGTCAGAAGCAATATCGCTTACGGTGACAACGGCAGAGACGGCTTTCCGCAGGAAGACATCGTAAACGCTGTCTATACGGCTCAGGCCGATGATTTCGTCGAAAAGATGCAGGACGGATACGACGGATATATCGCTCAGGGCGGCGCCAATCTGTCGGGAGGTCAGAGACAGCGTCTTTCCATCGCCCGGGCGATCTGCCGCCGTCCGGAAATCCTGATCTTCGACGATTCCTTCTCAGCGCTCGATTACAGGACAGACCGCATTCTGCGCGAGGCGCTGGACAGAGAGTGCAGAAATACAACCAGACTGATCGTCGCACAGCGGATCGGAACGATCCGCGACGCGGACCGCATCATCGTTCTCGACGAAGGAGAAATCGCCGGCACGGGCACACACGAAGAACTGATGAGAGACTGTGAAGTCTATCAGCAGATCGCTTCTTCTCAGCTTTCAAAGGAGGAACTGGCATGATGACAGACAGAGAATATACATCCGCTTCCGCCGCAGCGGCGGATCCCTCTCCTGCCGGCCGCCGGCATCCCGGCGCGGGCGCAGGGGGAGAAAAGTCGGAAAATTTCGCCGCAGCGTGGAAAAAACTCGCACATTACTGTAACAGATACTGGCCCGCCGTCATCATCGCTGTGATCTGCGCCGCCGCAGGCACCATTCTCACGCTGCTGGGTCCCGACAGACTGTCTGAGATGACAGATCTGATCGCGGAAGGACTCGCGTCCGGCATCGATCTGCGGGGAATCGCCTCCATCGGATTCACACTCGTCATCTTTTACATTCTCAGCGCCGTGTTTTCCAGCGCTCAGGGCTGGATCATGGCCACTGTCACGCAGAAAGTTTCGAAGAGACTCCGCAGCGATATCTCAGGAAAAATAAACCGTCTGCCGATGGCATACTATAACAGATCCTCCACCGGCGACATTCTCTCCCGCGTGACAAACGATGTGGACACGATCGCCCAGTCCATGAATCAGAGCATCGGTACCCTGGTATCCTCTGTGACTCTGTTTGCCGGTTCTCTGATCATGATGCTTATCACAGACGTCACTCTGACGCTGACGGCCGTGGCTGCGACGCTGATCGGCTTTCTTCTCATGTTTCTGGTGATGAAAAAATCGCAGAAATACTTCATACGTCAGCAGCGTCATCTCGGAGAGATCAACGGACATATCGAAGAGATCTATCAGGGACATACCGTCGTCAAGGCATATAACGGAGAAGCCGCCTCCAAAGCGACTTTCGACAGTCTGAACGAAAAACTCCGCGACAGCGCTTTCAGAGCCCAGTGCCTTTCCGGTCTGATGATGCCGATCATGACCTTCATCGGCAACTTCGGTTATGTCGCCGTCTGTGTCGCCGGAGCCGCGCTCGCCATGAACGGATATATCTCTTTCGGCGTCATCGTCGCCTTTATGATCTATGTGCGCTATTTCACGCAGCCTCTGTCTCAGATCGCTCAGGCGATGCAGATGCTTCAGTCGGCGGCCGCCGCCGGAGAGCGCGTCTTCAGCTTCCTCGAGGAGGATGAAATGGAGGACGAGAGCGAAAAGACGCCGAAACTGAAAGGTAATACGAAAGGCCGCGTGGAATTCGATCACGTGAAATTCGGATATGAGGATTCCGGAAAGATACTCATCCGCGATCTTTGTATCGAAGCGGAGCCCGGTCAGAAAATCGCCGTCGTCGGACCGACGGGAGCCGGAAAAAGTACGATCGTCAATCTGCTTATGCGCTTTCACGAAATCCTCGGCGGCGACATCCGTATCGACGGCGTTTCGATCCGCGACATGACGCGCGAAGAAGTTCACTCTCAGTTCTGTATGGTCCTTCAGGACACCTGGCTCTTTGAAGGAACCGTGCGTGAAAATCTGATCTACTGTACGGAAAATGCCGGCGAGGAAAAAATGATCAAAGCCTGCCGCGCCGTGGGTCTTGATCATTTCATCCGCACGCTGCCTCACGGCTACGATACCGTGCTCAACGATCAGATCAGCCTGTCTCAGGGACAGAAACAGCAGATCACCATCGCCCGCGCCATGATCGCCGACAGACCGATGCTGATCCTCGACGAAGCCACCAGTTCGGTGGACACGCGCACGGAACTTCAGATCCAGCAGGCCATGGACGAACTGATGAAGGACCGTACCTCCTTCGTCATCGCTCACCGGCTCTCCACGATCAGAAACGCCGATCTGATTCTCGTACTCAAAGACGGCGATATCATCGAGAGCGGAACCCACGACGAGCTCATGGAAAAAGGAGGTTTTTACGCCGGACTTTACAACAGCCAGTTCGACCGGGAGGCTTCCTGATTCTCCTGATCCGCGGCGTCATCTTTTCCGGTTCCGGCGGCCAAAAACCGCCGGAACCGGCTCTGGCCGGCCTGATCTTTTGCGCTTTTTCCGTCTCATCCGGCGGATATTATGATATGATATATAATATGGAGGGAATGACATATGAAATTTAATTATATTGCGATTGAAAGGGAATACGGCAGCGGCGGAACGAAAATCGCCCGCCTTCTCGCCGAAGAATGCGGCCTGCCTTTCTACGGCCGCGAAATTCTCGAGGAAGTATCCAGAAATTATGACGTCTCCATCGAGCGGATACAGAACTACGAGGAGACCGTGACGAACAGCATCCGCCGTTCGTTTTTCGCTCTCGGCCAGATGCAGTCAGGCGAACTGAACATGCTGACGAAAGAAGATTACATCTTCGCGGCGGAACAGACTGTCATCCGCGATCTCTCCTCCCGCGGCCCGGCCGTCTTTCTCGGGCACTGCGCCTCGGAAGCGCTCGATCCGAGCAAAGGTGTGGCAAAAGTATTCATCCGCTGCACCGACGAAGCGGAAAAGAGAAAACGTATCATGACAGACTACGATATTCCGGAAGCCGAAGTGGATGCCGTGAGAAAGCGCTATGATAAAAAGAGAGCGAATTACTACTATGCAAACACATCGCGCCGCTGGTCGGATCTCACAAACTACGACGTCGTACTCGATTCCTCGGCGCTCGGCATCGAAGGATGCGTCAGCGTTCTCAAAGGACTCCTTCCCGACAGGACAAAAAAGAAAGCGCCGCAGGAGACGGCCGCTTCCGACAGTGAATAAAACAGCTCTTCTGTACAGACGATGCGGGCCTGCCCTCCGGCGGCCCGCATTTTTTCGTCTTTTCCGCATCATTTTTCCCGCATACTTTTTCAAAAAAAAAAAAAAAATTTCTGAAACATTTCCTCTCTTTCATCGTCTTATATCTGTGTACGCCATAGATATCGCAGTTTTTACGGAAAGGAATGAAAAAATGAAACACGCAAAATTTTCCCGCATCCTGATCATCCTCATGATCATCGCACTTCTTCTGCCTGCAGGCGGCGCTTACGCCTCCTCCGACGATGAACCGGTTACCGTGCAGCCGCAGACGGCAGTGAGTTATATCTTATCTTTTTCAACATCTAATGATATTATCGGCCATGCTCATGTCTACGTAACCAGTTCAGGAATTGCATCTTATATCACCTCTAAAATTACTCTCCAGTCTGCATCTTTAGGTTCTTCAGTTTACTCTGATGTTATAGGTATCAATCCATCTGAATATACTGTTTACAATAAAGTAAGTATCACGCATCTCTGTAATTTTCCTGTTAGCAATAATAAAAATTATCGTATCAAAATAGAAATTACCGATAAAGTTAATGGAAAAACCGCAAAAACTACATTGTATAAAACATTAACTCGATAAATAAAAAATCCTGCTTTTTATAGCAGGATTTTTTATTGGTTCAATATCGTTCTCATATATTTTATAATCATATAAAAATATTTTTTGCAATACTAATCATCATACTACGATCTATATTACCTTTGACACCGATTAGCTGTTTGTTCATCAAAAAACTAACGCCTCGCGTTTTTGTATAAGGATCTTCATAATAGTAAATATCATATTGATTAACTT
>CALXIZ010000012.1 GCA_944388495.1 uncultured Clostridia bacterium
GACGATATTTATTCCTTTTATTCTCAGAACAGCAGAGAACGCGGTTATTCCAATTTTTTCAACCGTATTTTTCTCAGCTGGATCGGAATTTCTCCGGCAAATCTCTCATCGCGCCTTGAAAAGAAGAAAAAGGAGTATCGCCTGCTCCTGAAAGAAAACCTGTATACCGATATGAAGGAAGAAAAGATCGACATACTCGTTCGGCAGCTATGCGATATGTATCTTCAGGAAATTTCACAGCCGCTTATTTCTTTTCCGAAAGGACACGGCCGGAAAATCCGCCTCAACAAAGAAACTTACCTGCACCTCCTGCGTTTTTCCGACGACAGTCCCGAATGCCGCATCTATATAAAGCCCGGCACATATCTGAAAGCCGTCTTTGAAACGTACTGCCGGCTTCCTTATGTGGAAAGAGAAAGAATCTTTTTTTCCCGCACCTTTGAAGTCATCCGGAGCGCTCTGCAGCTCGGTCTGATGATACGCGCCGTCACGACAGCAGGCAAAATGTACTCCGTTCTTCCTTTCGGTACGGGAACTGACTCCAACTCAAATTATCATTACCTCATCGGTCTCTCACGCCCGCTGAACCCCGACGGTTCCGATGTCTCGCCGTCTCCGGATTACCGCTGTTCCTCTTTCCGCATCTCCCGGATCCTCCATATACAGACAGACTACCGGAAGAAAGCGAAGCTGACACAGCAGCAGAAGCATTTCATCGAAAAAGAAATATCGGAAAAAGGAGTCCAGTTCCTTCTCAACGATTCTGCGGAGATCCGAGTCCGTCTCACAGAAGGCGGCGTAAAAAAATATAATTCGATCCTCCATCTGCGTCCGAAATATACATCAAAGACAGAGGAAAATATCTATACTTTTCACATCACTCCCATGCAGGCCGAATTCTATTTCTTTAAATTCGGAGAGGACGCCGAAATTCTCTCTCCTGCCGACCTGCGCGAAACGTTCCGCAGAAGATATGAGGAGGCGCTCGGGCAGTACAGGAATCACGTCTGACGAGATAACAGGAACAGGTTTTTTCTCATAAGTCCCCGGAACGATACACAAAAACGAAAAAAGGCTGAAATCCATTGAAATCAACGGATGTTCAGCCTTTTTTCCGATATGGTGGAGACAGCTGGACTCGAACCAGCGACCCCTTGCTTGTCGAGCAAGTACTCTAACCAGCTGAGCTATGCCTCCGCATCTGAGAATCTGTATCTCAGTGACGCATGTTATCTTATCATAGAAATTTTACTCTGTCAATCTGATTTTTCGGTTTTGCTCTCATCTATTTTACTTTCCGCTCACCCTTTTTCCTCTGTCTCCTCATCCGCCGCATCATATTCCTCAAAGCGGTATTTCTGATCCGCCTGCGGATATTTTTCCCGGTCAACCTCGCTGACAAACATATCATACGGTCTGACATAGACGGGAAAGCTTCCGTACAGAGCCTGATACACCACCATCTTTTCTTCTGTCTCCGAATGACGGGCGACGGCGATCACCTGATAAAGATTTCCCTTAAAGTGGCGGTAGAGTCCGCCGATTTTCAGACTGCGGTCCGTTTTTTCTCTGTCTTTTTTCACGAAATACTCCTCCCCTGATTTTCATAAAATGACCTCGGTGCTGTTTTATCCGGTCTTTTTTCGATTCGGCAAATCTGCGGATCTTCTCCGCGCTCACATCTCATCTTTTTCTCCTTTCACATTTCTCCCGCGCTCCATTTCTCTCAGAAGGCGCGTCTGAAGGACGCAGCAGCAGGCGAAGGATAGGAGATCGGCCGCCGGCTGAGCCGTCTGCACGCCGGTGATGCCGAAGAAATGGGACAGTGTGAATACGATCGGAATCAGAAAGATTCCCTGGCGTGCCATACCGAGAAAGGAAGCGCTGACCACCTTACCTGTCGTCTGCATCATCATGTTGCTGATCATCAGCCAGCCGTTCAGGCACAGAGTCAGGCACTGAAAGCGCAGAGCCACCGTTCCGATCGCCAGCACATCGGGATCTCCCTTACGGAACAGTTCGATCAGATACGGCGCCGCAATCCATTCGGCAACGGCAAAAACCGCCAGGATCAGTGTTCCCGTCCTGACACAGAACCAGAAGCCCTCTTTTACGCGTCCATAGAGTCCGGCTCCGTAATTGTAGCCGCAGACGGGCTGGAATCCCTGACCGAACCCTAAGAGAACGGCATTTGTAAAGTTGGCGATCTTTGTCACGATGGCCATGGCTGCTACCGCCGCGTCACCGAATGTTCCGGCCGCGATATTCATACAGGCCGTCGCCACGCCTGAGACAGACTGACGGCACAGGGAAGGCAGTCCGCCGTTGAAAATAATCCGGTAGTATTTCTTCGACGGCGTAAAATTTTTCGGACGGATCGGAACGGTTCCTCTGTGCTCCAGCTCCCGGAAAAGAAGACAGAAGCTGACCAGCTGACTCAGAACTGTCGCCAGTGCCGCACCGGATATTCCCATATCACAGGCGAAGATGAAGACCGGATCCAGAATGAGATTCAGGATACCGCCTGCCGTCAGCCCGATCATGCCGTAAAAAGCGCTGCCCTCAAATCTCAGCTGGCAGTTGAGCACGAGAGACGCGGCCATATACGGCGCTCCGATCAGAATCAGACGGATATAGTCCGCCGCATAGGGAAGAATCGTCTCGGTGGAGCCCAGCAGTCTGCAGAGGGGCTCGAGAAACAGAAGACCTCCCGCCGCAAAGACAACGCCCGTGATCAGCGCGGAGAAAAAGCCGGTGGCCGCCAGCCGTTCCGATTCTTTTTCTCTGTGCTGGCCAAGCATCCTCGAGATATTATTTCCCGACCCCTGTCCGAAAAAGAAACCGATCGCCTGAATCACCGCCATCACGGAAAAGGCGATGCCGACCGCTCCGGATGCGCTGGTACTGATCTTCCCGATAAAAAACGCATCCGCCATGTTATAGAATGTAGTGATCAGATTGCTGATGACCGTCGGAACCGCCAGGCGGCAGATCAGAGGTCTCACCGGACTTTGTGTCATCTCATTGAATTTCTCATCGAGACTGCGCATCCGCTCTTCTGTTTCCTGTGTCTCCTTTTCCATCGCACTGCCTTCTTTCTTCCTTTATATATAGATACAGACAGAATCCGGCATCTACAGCCGGCTGCCGCACTTTTTTCTCTATATCCGAGGAAGATCATAGCACTTTTTATTTTCCGTTTCAAGAAAGGGAAGGACGGAAAAGCCCTGTCTCCGTTTTGTTCCTATCGTTCCGTCACCACATCCGTCACCACAGCTGAAGCCTTTCCGCCTCTTTTCGCAGTTCCTGCCTGAAATCGGGATGCGCGACGGCCAGAAGATTCTCCACGCGTTCCTTTACGCTGCGACCGGAAAGAGGCGCTACGCCGTATTCCGTGACGACGTAATCCACCGTCTGGCGCTGCACCGTCACGACACCGCCTCCCTGCACCCACGGTTCGACAGCGGAGACAGTTCCTTTCTTTTTCGTCGACGGAAGAGCGATAATCGCCTTCCCTCCCCGCGAACGGTGTGCACCGGTCGCAAAGTCATTTGCTCCTCCCGTTCCGCTGTACTGTCTCGTACCGATCGTTTCGGAGAAAATCTGGCCTGTAAGATCCACCGTGATCGCTCCGTTGATGGCGACCATTTTATCATTTTTCATGATCACGAACGGATCGTTGACATAGCTGCCCCGCATCATCTTTACCGCAGGGTTGTGGTCTACAAATTCGAAAACCTCGGGACTCGCAGTCAGCAGCGTGCAGACCATCTGTTTTTTATCGATATTTTTGTATGCTCCCGTGATGACGCCGGCCTCATACAGCGTAACCATGCTCGGCGTGAACATCTCCGAATGTACGCCGAGATCCTTCTTGCCGATGAGCTGCTTCGCCGCCGCGTCCGGAATGCCGCCGATCCCCAGCTGAATCGTGGAGCCGTCTTCCACCAGATCCGCGATATATCCGCCGATCGTCTCCTGTACCTGTGTTGATTCGTAGACAGGATCCAGCGGGAGTTCTCTGTCGGTCTCCACCACATAATCCACCTCACTGATATGAACGGAAGCGTCTCCGTATACCACCGGAACATTCGGATTGACTTCAAGAATGACGATATCCGCATCCTCGAGCGCGTCCTGTTCGTGAGAGATGCAGAGTCCCATGTTCAGAAAACCGTGTTTATCCATAGGCGATGCCACGCCGATAAAGACATTCGGCTTTCTCCAGGCGGAACGGTCCCGGTAGAGCGTACTGATATTGTGCGGTACGATCGATACACTTCCGCCGCTGTGAGCTCTTCTGGTGAACGGACCGTAAAAAAACGGCTCTGTTCTGATATTTCCTCTGGTATCGTGCAGATGCGGATAATCCTCCGGTCCGAGCACAGTGCAGACTGTCACATCGCGTACCCGATCGGCGATCGTGTGCAGTTCCTGCAGAATCGCCACCGGCTCTGCCATGTCCACACCCACATAGATATTCATGCCGGACTGAATCTGTTCCAGCGCCTGCGGGATCGTAATTTTTTTCTTTTCGTATTCCGAACGGTAATCTTTCATCTTTTTCCCTTTCCTGCAATCTCAGCTTCACACAGTTTCCGGGCGCCGCACGCCGGATTCCCTATTTTCCTTTGTACACCGGTTTTCTTTTTTCCAGAAAGGCGCGTGCCGCTTCTTTTGAATCCTCCGTCTCGTTGAGATCGAGGATGAAGAGATCCGTGATATGCTCGATATTTATGAAGTCGAGCCGGTCGATATATTTATATGACTTTTTCCATGCCTGCAGACAGAGCGGCGGAGCCGTCATGATCTCCTCCGCTACTTTTTCCGCCTCTTCAAGCAGCTTTTCCCGCGGAACGACGGAATGGACAGATCCGTAATTTTCCAGTTTTTCCGCCGGAACAGGATTTCCGGTAAGCGTCATATATTTTCCGAGCTTCTGCGGAACCATGAGAGGCAGAAAAGCGAGACCGCCCAGTACGCCCACCTTCATCTCCGGCAGGCCGAACTTTGCTCCTTCCGCTGCCACGAGAACATCGCAGACGGCTGCGATACAGAATCCGGCTCCCACCGCAGCTCCGTTGATCGCGCCGATGACAGGAACCGGACAGTTGTAAATATTCGTCAGGCAGTTTGCAAAATAGACGGACTGCGTATTCATATCTGACTTTTTTGCACCGGAAAATTCATTCAGATCGTTTCCGGGGATAAAATGTTTTCCCTCTGCGGTGAGAATGACGACGCGGACATCGTCCTCCAGGTCATCATAGATCGAATTGAATGCCTCCGTCAGTTCGGTATACATCTGACGGTTGAGAGCGTTTACCGGCGGCCGGCTGATTGTGATATAGGCGATATGACCGCGTATCTCTTTTTTTACAAATTCCATATTATTTCTCCTCTCCGGTCAGAAGTTTTTTTCTCTCCTCGTAATCCATCCGCCCTCCGCGGATATTGTACGAAAAGTAAACGATCAGTGCGATAACGGCGATAACGGCTACGCCGGCCCATTCGACCGGCAGCAGGCCCGACGGGCCCCACGGAGTGTACAGAAAAAGATAAGCTATACAGAATACGACGGAAATCCATCCGATCACTTTGCCGCACGGCACGGTATAAGGCCGGCGGATCTCCGGCATAGTGTTCCTCAGCCGTATGAAGGTGATCGACACGAAAAGCCACGTAATCACCAGCCCGAAGGACGCGATATTCATCAGCCCCACATATATGGTGGAATTTGTACCGGCAAACGGAGCCAGTGTACCGATGACGAACATCAGAATGATGGCATTTCTCGGTGTTCCGTATTTCGGATGGATGACGGCCAGCTTTTCCGGCAGAAATCTGGCCCGCGCCATGCCGTACAGAAAACGGCTGCCCGCGATATAGGCCGCATTCCAGGTGGTGAGCATTCCCAGCAGAGAGGCGAAGGTTATAAATGCCGTCGCCAGCTTTGAACCTCCGAACATCATGCCTACCGCCTCCACGACGACAAGGCCGTCTCCTGCGCGCATCGATTCCGGCATGGCAAAAGCCAGACCGGCGATAATGAGAATGTAAAAGAGCGCCGATCCCCATACGGTATACAGCACGAGACGTCCCACTGTCTTCGGCGGTACATTTGTCTCCTCTACCGCCTGCGGGATCGCATTGAATCCGCTCAGGAATCCCGGAACAATGAGCATGATCGTCGTCAGACCCGCTGCATCCGTAAACAGAGGACGCGCGTTTTCCGCTTCGCCCAGCGCCATACCCGAACCGCAGAAAAACAGCGCAGCCGCGGCCAGCACGGCGACAGCCGCCGTCTGGACCCATCCTGAAATCCGGACGCCCCTGTAGTTGATCAGTGCAAAGAAAGTGTTGAAAAGAATGGCAATGATCACGTCGGAAAACATGACCGGCGTACCGAAGACAGTATACATTTCACCGAACGACGGTACCTGAATGCCGAGATTTCCGAGAATGATCGGAAACATGATAGCTTCCACGAGAATAAAACTCATCCAAAGATAGAGCACGCACCAGCTGACGATCAGAGCCGGGATCTGTCCCAGACCGAGAAAAGTGATACTGACATCCACGCCTATTTTCGGAAAGGCTGAAGTCAGCTCTGCGTACACGAGGCCGACCAGACTGCACAGCAGCGCAGCCACGACGAAAGCGAAAATACCGCCCAGTGTTCCGGGCGTCACACTCCAGTAACCGGCATAGATAACCCATGACCATCCGATCACGGCGCCGATTCCGATGGAGAGCAGGTTCCACTTCGACAATGTTTTCACCATTGTCGGATTATTGTTCTTTTCCATAACAAAGCTCCTGTTCTTCATACTGCGAGAGTACTATACGAATCGTTTCCGTACACTTACCTATAATTTACAGTATAAACAGGAGCTTTTCCATAAAATTCTATCCGGTATATTGTATTTTTCAATTATATGTCCGGATATTTTATGTATACCGCACAGGTGCGGACTGCAGCCGGCAGGCCGAAGATCGCCGGACACCGGCCGTGAGAAAAGTCAGATCTTCTGGCGGTAATATTGGAAGAAATCCGCGATTTTTTCCATCGCCTCCTTAAGAACTTCGATTCTCGGCAGATAGACGATGCGGAAATGATCGGGATGAGACCAGTTAAAGCCTCCGCCGTGGATCACGAGAATCTTTTTCTCCCGCAGAAGATCGAGCGCAAACTGTTCGTCATTTCTGATATTGAACTTCTTGACATCCATCCGGGGGAAGATATAAAAAGCGGCCTTCGGTTTTACCGCGCTGATCCCGGGAATATCAGTCAGAGCCTTATAAATAAAATCTCTCTGCTCCCGGACACGGCCGCCCGGTTCAATGTAGCCCCGGACACTCTGATGGCCTCCGAGAGCCGTCTGAACGATGGACTGTGCCGGAACATTCGAGCACAGGCGCATGTTCGAAAGCATCTTCAGCCCTTCGATGTAGTCCTGCGCAGCCTTTTTGTTTCCGCTGAGAATCATCCAGCCGATTCGGAATCCCGCTATCATGTGAGATTTCGACAGACCGCTGAATGTCACACAGAAAAGATCGGGCGCCAGAGAAGCGATGGATACATGCTCTTCATCCTCCATCACCAGGCGGTCATAGATCTCGTCGGAAAAGATGATAAGCTGATGCTCTCTGGCAATGTCCGCGATCTGCTGCAGAATCTCCTTCGGATACAGCGCTCCCGTCGGATTATTCGGATTGATGATGACAATCGCCTTCGTTCGGTCTGTGATCTTCTTTCTGATATCCTCGATGTCCGGATACCATTCAGCCTGCTCATCGCAGATATAGTGGACGGCTCTGCCTCCTGCCAGAGTCGCGCAGGCTGTCCACAGAGGATAATCCGGCGAAGGGATCAGGATTTCGTCTCCGTTGTCGAGCAGCGCGGACATACAGATATTGATGAGCTCGCTGACGCCGTTTCCCGTATAGATGTCCTCCATGGAAACATCCGGAATATTTCTCAGCTGCGCATACTGCATGATCGCCTTTCTGGCCGAGAAAAGCCCCTGAGCATCGGAGTATCCCTCGCATTCCGTCAGCTGACGGCGCATATCATAGATCACCTCATCCGGCGTGCGGAAACCGAACGGAGCGGGATTCCCGATATTCAGCTTCAGAATCTGTGTTCCCGACTCTTCCATCCTCGCCGCCTCGTCGACAACCGGACCCCTCACATCATATAAGACATTGTTGAGTTTTGAAGATTTTTTAAATGTTCTCATGCTTCTCTCCCCCGTATGGATCATGTCCCGGTGAGCTTCTTTCCGATGATCCGTATCCCGGTTTTTATCCGGATTTTCGTCCGGATCCCGTCTCTCATCCGTCTGCGTCTGCTTTTTTGGGCCGGTCAGAATTTCATCTCTTCCCATTTCAATCTGAGCCGGACATTTTTTTCTCATTTCAGCCCCCTGAGCGCCGCGCAGCCACGCTTCCTCGACGTCGAGCGCCTGCGCGAGAAAACGCATGATATCAGAGCGCGGAAGCGTTTTGCCGCTCACATACTGACTGACGTGACTCTTTCCGAGCTTCACGCCGCATCTGCCGGCTTCCTGAACCAGGTCAATCTGTCTTTTACCCTGTTCTTCCATCGCCCTTCGGAGGCGCAGAGCGAAAATCTCCTTCGACATGGTTATCCTCTCCATAAGTTCAAAATATAGTTCAATATAACGCATTCAATTTTACTGAAGATATTGTAATATAAAACGGAGGAGAGTTCAATATAAAATTCAATTCTGTTTTTATGCTTTCAGAAAAAATTTCTTCGCTTCCGGAAACGGAGGAAAGCTGTCCCGAAAGCTGACGTCAGACCCGCCTCACAGCTTCCTTCATGGATCTGACATACTCCCCTATATATCGCGGAGCCTCTTTCCCATACTTTTCCAGAAGCCGGACGACCGCAGAACCGGCGATAACTCCGTCTGAAAAGCGCGCTGTTTTCTCCGCCTGATCCGGTGTGGAAATGCCGAAGCCGACAGCACACGGTATATCCGTATTCTCACGGACCGTCTTCATCATGGAGGCGGGATCGATATCGATTTTTTTTCGCTCTCCTGTCACGCCGAGGCTGGAGACGATGTAGAGGAATCCTTCCGCCTCCTCTGCGATCACGGCGATGCGGTCCCGCGAGGTCGGCGCGATCATCGAGATCAGGTCTATACCGTACCTGCGGCAGAAAGGCAGAAATTCCTCTTTCTCCTCATACGGCAGATCCGGCAGAATGAGCCCGTCTATTCCGATTTCCGCACAGCCCGAGATAAATTTCTCTGCGCCCCGGGAAAACACCACGTTAGCATAAGTCATGAAGACCATGGGGATTTTTACGTCGCGGCGAAGGCCACGGACGAGATCAAAGATGAGATCCGTCGTGACGCCGCCGTTTAATGCCCGGATATTCGCATTCTGAATGACAGGCCCTTCAGCGACGGGATCCGAAAACGGAATGCCCAGTTCGATCAGATCAGCGCCGTTTTCCGCGGCAGCCCTGACGGCAGCGGCGGTCGTTTCGAGGTCAGGATCACCGCAGGTTAAAAAAGGAATAAAGGCCTTTCCGTCTTCAAACGCTTTTGCGATCTTACTCATGAATATCCTCCCCTCTGTAACGGGCGACGGCGGCGCAGTCTTTGTCGCCTCTGCCGGATATGGTGACGACGATGATCTGATCTCTGTTCATCGCAGGAGCGAGCTTTACGGCGTGTGCGACAGCGTGAGCACTCTCGATGGCAGCGATAATACCCTCTGTCTTTGCCAGGTATTCAAACGCTGACACGGCCTCTTCGTCTGTCACAGGAACATACTGCGCCCGGCCGGTATCGTGCAGATAAGCATGTTCCGGGCCGATTCCCGGATAGTCGAGTCCCGCGGAAACGGAACGGACAGGAGCGATCTGGCCATATCTGTCCTGACAGAAATAGGACTTCATGCCGTGAAATATCCCCGGCCTTCCGGCGGCGATGGCAGCCGCCGTTTCAAAGGTATCGGCGCCTCTTCCCGCCGCTTCGCAGCCGATCAGCTTAACTTCTTCGTCCTTCAGGAAATGATAAAAGCTGCCGATAGCGTTAGAACCGCCGCCGACACATGCGATGACCGCATCGGGAAGTTTTCCCCTTTCCTCCAGAATCTGTTCTCTGATTTCCTTTGAAATGACCGCCTGAAAATCGCGCACCATCGCCGGAAACGGATGCGGTCCCATGACAGAGCCCAGACAGTAGTGTGTATCACTGATGCGGGATGTCCACTCGCGCATGGCCTCGGAGACTGCGTCCTTTAGCGTCGCCGTTCCGGTCCTTACCGGAACGACCCTTGCTCCCAGAAGTTTCATGCGGTACACATTGAGAGCCTGACGGACGGTGTCCTCTTCTCCCATGAATATCACGCATTCCATTCCCATGAGCGCTGCGGCAGTAGCCGCGGCCACACCATGCTGGCCTGCTCCCGTCTCTGCAATCAGACGCGTCTTTCCCATTTTCTTTGCCAGCAGAGCCTGCCCGAGCACATTATTGATCTTATGCGCGCCGGTATGATTCAGATCCTCCCGTTTCAGATAAATCCCGGCGCCGCCCAGATCTTCTGTCATCTTCGAAGCGTAATAAAGTCTCGAAGGTCTGCCTGCATACTCACGGAGCAGCTTCGTCAGTTCTCTGTTAAAGCCGGGATCCTTTTTGTAATATTCATACGCTTCGTCGAGTTCGTTCACGGCGTTCATCAGTGTCTCGGGGATATACTGTCCGCCGTGAACGCCGAAGCGTCCTTTCGGATTTGTCATCTTCAGCCTTCCTTTCTGACTGCGGCCACGAAAGCCGCCATCTTTTTCCTGTCTTTCAGTCCGTCCGTTTCAATACCGGAGCTGACGTCGACGGCAAAGGGCTTCAGCCGCCGCAGGGCGGTCCGGACATTGCCGCAGTCGAGTCCTCCGGCGAGAAAATACGGTCTGCGGATGCCGCGGATCAGATCCCAGTCAAACGTAATTCCCCCGCCCGCTCCGGCGTCAAGCAGAATACAGTCGGCCGTACTCCGCTCCGCCCTTTTCACATCATTTTTATCGCCGATACGAAATGCTCTGACGATCGGTCTGCCGGTGAGTTTCTGCAGCCGGCGTATATAGGTTTCGTCCTCGTCTCCGTGGAGCTGAGCGATATCGATAATGCCGCTTCCGAGAAGTTCCGACACCGTCTGCACGCCGGCATTGACAAACACTCCCGCCGCCCTGATGTCAGGATCGAGTTTTTTTCTGAACTCTGCCGCCTGCTTCAGCGTAATACGGCGCCTGCTTTCCGGTGCGAACACAAATCCCGCGTATTCCGGTTTCAGCTCATTTGCCGCCTCGATGTCGCATGTCCGGAAAAGTCCGCATAATTTTATCCGTGTCACAGCACACCTCGCAGACTTCTGAGCACAGCCTTTTTATCCGGAGCTCTCATCAGTGTCTCTCCGATGAGAACCGCATCCGTGCCTGCCTCCCGCAGTTTTTTCACATCTTCCGCGCTTCTGACACCGCTTTCCGAAACGTACAGGACGCCGCACGGAACTCTTTTTCTCAGCCTGAGACTGTTTCCGGCGTCGACGGAAAAATCTCTCAGACTGCGGTTATTGACTCCGATAATCCGCGCTCCGGCTTCGAGCGCCGTCTGTATCTCCGCCTCGTCGTGCGCTTCCACAAGAGCCGACATACCGAGTCCGTCGCAGATGCCGATATATTCTCTGATCTCCTTTCCGCTCAGAATGGAACAGATCAGGAGTACGGCCGACGCTCCGGTCACCTTCGCTTCATAGATCATGTATTCCTCTGTGATAAAATCCTTTCTCAGGCAGGGAATATGTACCCGGTCGGCAATCTCTCTCAGATGGCGGTCGCTTCCGAGAAACCACTTCGGCTCCGTGAGTACGGAAATGCAGTCTGCTCCCGCTTCTTCATATTCCTCTGCGATCCGCAGATACGGAAAGTCGGAAGCGATCACTCCTTTCGACGGAGACGCTTTTTTGCATTCACAGATAAAAGAAAGACCCGGCTCTTTCAGAACCTCTTCAAAAGCGAAATCTCCCTTCGGCAGCGACAATGCCTGATTTCTGATTTCGCTCTCCGGTATTTTTTTCTTCGCCTGTCTTACGCGCTCGCGCGCATGCTCCGCGAGCTGATCCAGTATCGTCATGCGCTCACCTCCGGGCGTCTGCTGACCTCGATCAGACGGGAAAGCGTTTCCGTCGCTTTTCCGGAATCGATAAGCTGTGCAGCCAGAGCGATGCCTTCTTCCATGCTGCCCGCTTTTTCTCCGATATATAAAGAGGCGCCGGCATTCATCAGTACGGCATTTCTTTTCGGCCCTTTTTCACCATTCAGAACGGCGAGCGTGATCGCAGCGTTTTCCTGCGGTGTTCCTCCTCTCAGATCCTCTTTTCTGCACCGTTTCAGACCGAAATCTTCCGGCGCGATCTCCGCAGTCCGGAACCATCCGTTTCGAATTTCACATACCGTCGTCGGTGCGCCTGCCGAAATCTCATCCAGCCCGTCCTGACCGTAGACGACCATGCCGCGCCGGATTCCGAGGTTGATGAGAACCTGAGCCAGCGGCTCCACAAGATAGCCGTCATATACGCCGAGAAGCTGCATCGACGGCCCGGCCGGATTTGTCAGCGGGCCGAGAATATTGAAGACTGTGCGGAATCCGAGCTCTCTGCGGATCTCCCCGACATATCTCATAG
>CALXIZ010000013.1 GCA_944388495.1 uncultured Clostridia bacterium
CGGACCCTCAACGTTTTCAAAATAGAACCCTGTTATCTTAGGTCCTTCTCCGCCTGCCTGTCCCTCAGCCGCAGACACAGAGATCGTCATGCACCCCAGTATAGTGGTGAAAATCATCGCCACAGCCAGGATGAGACTTATCGCTTTTTTCGTTTTCGTCATTTTCTCAATCAACTCCCAAAGCTAATCTCAAAGTAATTTTCAAATCTTTTTCTGACTATATATGATCACGCGTGCTCCCGCATCCGCGCGCCATGCCGGCGCACAGCGTTACCATCTGAATATTTTGAATATGAAATACACAAGAGTCTGCGTCCGGATATGCCGGGCGCTTTTCTCTGCCGTTTTTCTACAGATAACCGACAGCCGTCTTTACCCTGCGGCCGTCCGGCGCCGTGGTCTCCGCCACGCCGGTACGGATGCCGTAGATCTCGTCCATCAGACTGCAGGTAAGGATTTCATTCGTGGGACCCGTCATATAATCGCGGCCGTTCTTTATCACAGTCACCTTCGACGCCACCGAAAAGGCGTGATCCGGGTCGTGCGTCGTCATGATGACGCCTCTGCCCGTCTCCGCCAGCTGTCTTACTCTCCTCAGCACCCGGATGCGGTTGCCGAAATCGAGATTCGACGTCGGCTCGTCCATGATCAGATAATCCGATTCCTGTGCGATGGCTCTGGCGATCAGAACCAGCTGACGCTCGCCGCCGCTGATCTCGGTATAGGGCTCGTCCTTCAGATGATCGATGCCCATGAGAGCAAGAGCCCGCTCCGCCGCCTCCAGATCGCCTGCGGAAGGCGCGGCGAACATCTGCATGTGAGCCGTCCTGCCCATCACCGCCACCTGCATGACGGTGAACGGAAAAGGAGGCGTATGAGACTGGGGAACGTATCCGATTTTCCTCGCCCGTTCCCGGATCGACATATCGGAAAGATCCTTTCCGTCTGCCTTTACCGATCCGCCCAGCAGAGGGATTCCTCCCAGAACCGACCGGAAGAGCGTCGTTTTCCCGATGCCGTTGGATCCGAGGATGCACATGATCTCACCCCGGTCGACGGAAAGAGAGATTCCCTCTATGACTGTTTTCGTCTTTTTTCCCCGTCTGTATCCGCAGACGGCATTCTTTATCTCCAGCATATCTGATCTTCCTGTCGTTTTTCCCTGTAAACTTCTCTTTACCGGACGGTCATTTCCCGATCCGGAAAAGCTTACGAAGGATCCTCTCTCGCCAGAATCTGACGGGCTTCCTCCCTCGTCAGACCGTATCCGTAAAATTCACTGTAAAATTCCATGACTTCCTGTTCCATATCCAGGTCCGCAAATTCGTCCGGATGGATCGTCTTCGCCATATACATGACCAGCAGGATTTTCTGCAGGCCCATATCCCAGTAAAAGACGCCGCTCGGCGTCAGATAGAGCTGATCATTCTTTACGGCGCTGATCGCCGCGTATTTTTCATCGCCGGCTGTAGTTTCCCTGATCTCCTCCGCCGTATCGCGGTCGTTCATGCTGCCGTGATCGATGAAGATATAGTCCGGATTCCAGGCCGCCAGCTGTTCAAAATTGATCTGTGTGTGATTTCCCGCTTCCAGATCCGCGGTGACGGAACGTCCGCCCGCCGCTTCGATCACTTCGCACAGATCGGAATATTTTCCGTAAGTCGTCAGAATATCGATACCGGCATAATATACCGCAGGTCTTTCCGATTCCGGTATCTGTGAAGTGATGTCGGTGACCGTTTTCATCTTCTCATCGAAATAGTCCGCATAAGCCTGCGCCCGTTCCTCTGCCCCGCCGCCGACCGCTTCGGCATAGACGGCGAGCTGCTCCTTCACATCGTCCAGAGACCGTGAAGTCACGCCCCAGACCGCCGGAATATTCAGAGCCTCCAGCTTTTTCAGCTCGTTCGGCCGGTTGAATGTCAGAGCCAGGTCCGGATCATATTTCTTTAATTCCTCCGTGCTGACGGAACTGTGTACGTTTTTCAGATATGGCAGCTCCGTAATCCCGGAAAAAATTTTCTGCGCCCACGGAAAATTTTCAAACTGAACGTCGGCGCATACCGAGATGCGGTCCTCCGCTCCCAGAACGACGAGCGCCTCATAGGCGGGACCGTAAATCGCCGCGATACTCTGCGGTTCATCCGCAAAGACTTCCATTTCTGATCCGTCGATATTGGTGACCGTCTTCATCTCCCGGCTTCCTGCCGCTCCGTAGGAAGAATCGTTTTCCGCGCTTTCCTGATCGCCGGAAACCGCCATCGTTCCCGCCGCATGGAATTCTCCCGTCAGCGTAAGACCGGCCGGCGCGGAAAGCTCCGGTTCCTCCGTCACGCTGCCCGCCGTTTTTTCCTGAAGGACGAGCTTCGTTCCCGAGCTTTCCGTCACCTCCCAGATATCGTCAGCCCTTTCCACGGCTTCCGCCATGGAAGCTATCGTATTATCTGCATCTGTTCCCACATAGATACTGACCGGCTGATCCGGACAGTCTCCGCAGGGATTTGACGCCTGATCTCTGTATACATTCATGTCCATACCGGCGAACGTGATGACGCCGCTCTCCTGCGCAGCGCCCTGTGCCGTAATCGTATAGATCGCTTTTTCATTCTTTTCCTGGCCGCAGGAACACGCCAGCAGCAGAGCGCAGATCAGCACTGCCGCCGCAGTCAGCGCGTGCATCCGGCGCCCGCGGTATCTCTTCCCGTCAAAACTCATAAAAAACTCTTCTTTCCTTTAAACATCAGATACAGGAAAAACGGCGCTCCGATAATAGCCGTCAGCACGCCCAGCGGGATCTCCTGCGCGAACAGGCATCTCGCCAGATCGTCCACCGCCAGCAGAAACAGTCCGCCTATGAGCACCGAGCAGGGCAGCATTTTCGAGTAATCCGGCCCAGCAATCATTCTCGCGATGTGCGGAACGATCAGTCCCACCCAGCCGATCATGCCTCCCACCGCCACGGCGGAAGAAGACATCAGCGTCGGGCACAGGATGATGATTCCGCGCATTTTTTTCGTGTCCAGCCCCAGCGACGAGGATTCCTCATCGTCGAGAGACAGCACATTCAGCCGCCACCTCAGAAGCATCAGCGGAATCATTCCCGCCGCGAAAGGGACGAGCATGATGAAAATATCGCTCTTCGTCACATACGTCAGGCCTCCCATCAGCCAGAAGGTGATCGTCGGCAGTGTATCGTACGGGTCGCCTACAAATTTTACGATAGAAATGAAAGCGGAAAACAGCGCCGCGATGACCATGCCTGTCAGCACCAGCGTCAGCGTCGCTCCGCCCGACTGAGCCGTCAGAGCCGAGCTGATAAAGTAAGCGGCCGCCACGGCCACCAGGCCGAAGCAGAACGCAGATATCTGAATGACAAGGGCGTTTCCTTCCAGAAGAATCGCCAGCGCCGCGCCGAAGCTCGCTCCCGTAGCCGCTCCGAGAATATCGGGCGAAACCATGGGATTGCGGAAAATTCCCTGGTAAGCTGCGCCGGCCGCGGCAAGAGCCGCTCCGATGAGAACCGCCGCCGCTATGCGCGCCAGCCTCGATTCGAAGAGAACGAGAGCCGCCGCTTCCGTCTCCTCGCTGTCATACGGTCCTCCGAAATCTGTGATAATGTCCAGCAGCGTCGGCAGGGTGATGGAATATCTTCCGACCATGACTGATATCACCGCTGCCGCGGCGAGAAGAAGCAGCAGCACAGAAGTGACTGCCGGCATTCTGTTCTTTTCCGGTCTTTTCATCATTCTCTTCCGGCTCTCTTCCATACAATCATTCCGCCTCCTCCGCGTCTCTGTCCGTATCAGCCTTCTCTGCAGCCTGTCCGCCTTCCGCGCCGGCTGCCGCACTGCCGCCCGCCATGTCGTCTCCCGTATAAATTTCCAGCTTCAGCTGACTCTGTTTTCCCGTCTTCTCACGGATCGTCAGCCTGTTTCCGTCGGCAGACGCCTCCAGGTCAGAGGAATAGTAACGGTTGATCGTCTCCGCCATATCCGCAGCCGTCGATTCCGGCGTCGCCCACAGGAATTCGTGCTCGTGAACGGCGGCCGCATCGTCCATCACATCCGTCGTATCCGTCTCATCTGGTATTACGACCTGACCGTCGCGCAGAATCCGCAGCCAGATGATACTGCGGTGCGTCACGACACTGTCCACCTGACAGACGGTACTTCCCGCGCCTTCCTCTATCGTACTTACAGAAGCTCCGCTCGGAATGAGCTGCTTTATTTCAAGCTTCTCCACACAGTTTTTTCCCTCTTTATCCGTGAGTCCTGACAGCATTTCGCTGTCAGGAGCATTGGTGATTTCCATCATCCCGTCGTTTACCTGCACCACGGGAACGCTGATCTCGACAGTGTCGTCCCCGCTCTGCGAGACCGTCACATCCTCCGGGTCAATCCGCTGACCGCCGATGACGATGCGCAGCTGTTCCGCCAGATTTTCATCGAAGGCGACAGCTCTGTCAAATGTGAGATCCGCTATGATTCTCTGATCCTGTATGCCTCCGCTGCACTCTCCTCTCATCTCACACCCCGTAAGAACAGGAGAGTCCGCTCCCGGCTCCGCCCCGCCGCCTGCGCCGCATCCGGCACACAGCAAAGCGATGATACAGATAAATACGATATTTAATATCCGTCTTTGTTTTCTTTTTTTCAGCTTATGCATATTGACCTGATTTCTAAAATAATCTATTATAATATAAATGTGTATTAAATTTTTATATTTCTTTTTGGTTTATTTGGTTTGATTATTTATTTGACGATACCAGTATAAACTTATAAGTAACTACCAAGTCAATACGAGTAGGTAAGAAAATGACAGAAAATTACGAAAATAAAAAAAATAAATATATTACACTGGGAAATCTGGCAAAACTGGCCAATATCGGACGTGATACTCTGTCTTTTTACAGTCGTAAGGGATTAATACGTCCGGTGTACGTCGGAGATAACGGCTATAAATACTTTCTGCCGGAACAGGTGCAGACGATTCATTTCATACGCTTTTACCGCAGACTCGATTTTCCGCTGGAGACGATTCAGAATATGCTCGACAGCTCCGAAAAGGAGGAACATACCGATCAGGATCAGACAGCAGCCTTCGAAAGACAGCTGGCATACCTGCAGCGAAAGATCGAAGATTTCCGTACGGCGGCGGCCTTTCTGGAAACGGAAAAAAATTTTCACCTTTATATCAGCAGTCACAGAAACGACAGTGTCTTTTTTTCACAGCTGGAGGAAAAAAATTTTTATCAGACGCCGATCCGTTTCTGCCATTCGCTGAATCAGGCGGAAAACGCACAGAAAATCTCGGACTTTTTCTGCAGAGGCGGCAGCTTTCAGATCCCGGAATATCCGATCTGCTGCGTCATTCCCCGGCAGGCTCTTCTCGAGGGACATTTCTGCGCCTACGTCCGTCAGGAAAACATGGCGGAAATCTCCGGCTGCGGGAAAATGCCTGCGGACGAAGCATCTCAGACAGACGGACAGAATGATGACGCGTACCGGCACACCACTTCTTCTTATAGCTGCGAAAACGGTATCGTCACACGCAGCGCGGGAACATATGCCTGTTTTATCCATACCGGCGGTACGGGAAGTATCTTCCCTTCCATCCGCAGGATTCTCGACGAGCTCGGGCAGAGCGGTATAAAGATCACAGGCGACGCTTACGTCATCAACTCTTACCATTTTCTGAATGTCACGGAATTTCAGCACTCCGACTATATCATTCAGATCCGGGTCGAAGACCTGCCGCAGGAATAGACTCGGTCCGGAGAGCGGAAACAGCCGCACAGCCGCCGGCAGAACAGAAAAAAGACAGACATTCTGAAGAAGAATATCTCCGGGGAGAACTTCAGAATGTCTGTCTTTCTTTTCATCATGCGTATCGATTTATCGGTATTTCCGGAATAACCGCAAAAGCACTTTGCAGAGCCATGCGCTTTTCCGTTCCGCCGTTTTTTATCCGTTTCGCTTCACACGGCCGGCGCGCAGATCCTCCACGGCTTCCGTCACGCCCTTTACAATCCGTTCCGCTTCTTCCTCCGTATTATAGCGTCCCAGAGAGATGCGCAGCGAACCGTGCGCCAGCTGATACGGCACGCCGGCTGCCAGCAGCACGTGGCTCGGATCCACCGAACCGGAAGTGCAGGCGGAACCGGAAGAAGCCGCGATGCCTTTCAGATCCAGCTCAAACAGCAGCGCCTCTCCGTCGATCTTCTCAAAGGACACATTCAGAATGCCCGGAAGGCGGTCTGCTCCGCCGCCGTTGAGATAAGCTCCCGGGATTCTGAGAATTCTGGCCTGTATTTCATCCCGCATGGCAGCCATGCGCTCCGCTTTTTCCTTCATCATTCCGCAGGATTCTTCCAGAGCCGCAGCCATGCCGGCGATACAGGCCACATTTTCCGTTCCGGACCTGTGTCCTCTCTCCTGCGCGCCGCCGTCCAGAAGATTATCCGGACAGGCGCCCTTACGGCAGTACAGCACGCCGGTTCCCTTCGGACCGTTAAACTTGTGAGCCGATATCGACAGCATATCGATGTTCTGTTCTTTTACATCGATCGGAAGAATGCCCGCCGCCTGTACGGCATCCGTATGAAAGAGCACGCCCGCTTCGCGGCAGACCGCTCCGATCTCCGCTATCGGCTGTATCGTGCCGATTTCGTTGTTGGCATACATCACAGAGACGAGCGCGGTATCCGGCCGGATGGCATCTCTGACCGCCTCCGCAGAAATCCGTCCGCCGGCGCCGACCGGAAGAAGGGTCACTTCAAAGCCGTCCTCCCGCAGCGATTCCGCCGCATGAAGAATCGCATGATGCTCGATTGCAGTGGTGACGATATGTTTCTTTCCTTCCTTCGCAAGCCTGCGCGCCGTTCCCTTCAGCGCCCAGTTATCCGACTCCGTCCCGCAGGAGGTAAAATACACATCTCCCGCAGGCGCATGAAGCGCGGACGCTATTTTTTTCCGCGCATCCTCTATAGCTCTGTGTGCTTCTCTTCCGATGGCATAGAGGGAAGACGGATTTCCGTAATGCTCTTTCAGATACGGCGTCATCGCCTCCAGCGCATATTCCGACAATCTCGTCGTCGCCGCATTATCCGCATAAATAAATTCTTTCATTATATATACCTTTTCCGCAGATACAGATTCATGATCTTTCCGTTATCTCAGGCTTCCGTCCCGTCCTCGATCAGCGCATACATGACGCCGCCGCATACCATTCCGTCGGATTCCGCCACTTCACCCGTCATATCGATAAACACTGTCTTGTATTCTCCCGTACCGATGATATCGACCGCATCGCGGATCACCGCTCCTTCACTGCAGCCGCCGCCGATACTGCCGGTAACGCTTCCTCTTCTGTCCACCGCCATCTTGGCGCCGGCGCCGCGCGGCGTGGATCCCTTCGTCTGAATGACGGTCACGACAGCCTTCGGCTCGTGATTTTCCGCCAGGTACTCGATCATGTCCAGATCCAGATCAGATCCGTTCACATACCGCGTATGTCCCGTGTTCTTTTCCGGCAGGCGCTTGTACGCGATAACCTCGGAGAGAATAGATACCGCGATTTCCTCCGGTGTCACAGCGCCGATCTTCAGGCCGATCGGCGTCGCGATTCTCTCGATCTTATCCTTGTCAAAGCCTTCTTCCACGAGCATGTCCAGAAGGCCGCGCACTCTTCTTCTCGATCCGATCATGCCCAGATAAGCCGGCTGTGCGCCCGGCAGAATCGCCCGCAGGCAGTCGGCATCGTGGCGGTGTCCTCTGGTGATGATGACGACAAAATCGTACGGCGTGATCTTCAGATCCGCGATGGCATTTTCAAAGGAATCGCAGATAACGCCTGCCGCCCACGGAAAACGTTCTTCATTGGCAAAGGCCGGTCTGTCGTCGACTACATAGACCTCAAATCCGCATTTTGCGGAAAATTCGCAGACGGGAAGCGCAATATGACCGCCTCCGAGCACGATCAGTCGTTCCTTTGGAAGGATCGGCTCGCTGATACGAAAATCATCACCTGTCTTTTCCGCTGTCGGGCTGATGACAGACAGCCCTTCATCCGACTGTTCTGCCGGCATGATCTTCAGCGAACGCTTCAGGCCGTCTTCCATCCGTCCGCTTTCCCCGCAGATCTGTGTCTCGATGGATACACTCTCTCCCTCTTCAATCGCGTCGAGTATCTGAGCGTAAATATTTTTTTCTTCCATATCCGTTTACCTCCGTTTTCCTCAGACTTTATCCGTATCAATAAATCTATTGTATTATATCACAAAGACGCTGCAAAAAAGGCATTTTCCTCAGATCCGCCATATCCATATATACCCTCTCCCGCCCTCTTTCAAAAAGAACAAAAGAGCAGACAACGGATCCGGCGGGCTCTGCGGCGTACTTCTGATGTTATGCCCGAAATATCTCACCGACATCTCAGGCACAATAAAAGAGAACTCTGCCGTCTTTTCCGGGCCGGAGTTCTCTTCTTTTTTCCTTAATGATAGCTTTTCCGAACTGTAACCTTTTTTATCCCAAATCTTTCCTGCGAAACCCGAAAACCGCGCGTCTGCCTACTCTACAGCGACGACATTCACCGCTCTGAGTTTATCCGCGTTTTTCGGATCCGGCTCTGTGGAGAACGTAACCTTCTGCCCTTCGTTCAGCGTCTTGAATCCGTCTGCCACGATCGCGGAAAAATGTACGAAGACATCGCTGCCGCTCTCTTCGTCTTCAATAAATCCATAACCCTTCTCTGCGTTGAACCACTTAACTGTACCGTTGCTCATCTAAAATACCTCCTGTTGTGACATGCTCTCACCGTTCCCGGACCGGAAGTGAGAGCTTTCTGCTCTGCGGCCCCGGCAGGGCCGGACATCTGCAGACTATCCCCGCCTGTCCCGCGGTTCCTGTTCGATTCAGATGACAATTCGTCCCTTTTCTTCGCAAGAAGAAAAGATATCCTTGCCGGCAATTATGTTAAAATGTAAAAAATCCACACATTCCCGTAACTCATTAAATGCCTAATGACCTACAAAAACATGTGAATCAATATACATTTCGCTTACGTCTGCATTTTAGCACAGAAATAGTATAGTGTCAATCATTTTACATTATTTTAACAAAAAATTTTTAATTTTTTTCGTTTCTTACCGATAAAAACTTACAGAATACTACATACTTTTTCCATATAAATCCTGATTCCGGCGTCTTTCCCCGCATGGCAGACTCATAAACCGTTTTTTCCTGACGGAAGAACGATAGACCGATACGGCGAAAGAGCAAAGGATACACCGGAAATTTCGGATTTCCTTACACTCTTCCGGTTGACTTTCCGACCTGCAGAGAATATCATAAATAGGAATAAGGAATGTGGCAATAATTCCATGTACTTACACGAAAACCCCTGAAGCGGCAACTTTAGGGGTTTTCTGTTCCGTTTTATGTAAGGCGGTTTCAACCTTCAGACTGTGCTGTTATTCCTCTTTCCCATTCTCTTCGGAACCGGAAAGAGTGCACCCGGGCACAGCCATCAATTTACAGACCAGACATGGAGCCCGAAAAGGAGGCATTTTCATTGATAAATCCAAATCTCAGAAACGTCGCCATCATCGCGCACGTCGATCATGGTAAGACGACACTCGTAGACGAAATGCTCAAGCAGAGCGGCGTTTACCGCGAAAATCAGACGGTGGTAGAAAGAGTCATGGATTCCAACGACCTCGAAAGAGAGAGAGGCATCACGATTCTTGCGAAAAATACCGCTGTAACATATAATGGTGTAAAGATCAATATCGTCGATACGCCGGGCCATGCCGATTTCGGCGGAGAAGTCGAACGTATTCTCAAAATGGTCAACGGCGTCATTCTGCTCGTCGACGCGGCCGAGGGGCCGATGCCGCAGACGCGTTTTGTCCTGTCCAAGGCGCTGGAGCTCGGACACAGAGTCATCATCGTCATCAATAAGATCGACCGTCCGGACCGCAGAATCGACGAAGTGATCGACGAAATACTGGAACTTCTCATCGACCTGAACGCCACCGACGATCAGCTTGAGTCTCCGATTCTCTTCTGTTCGGCGCGCAGAGGCATCGCCTCTTCCGATCAGAATGTCGAGGGAACCGATCTGCGTCCTCTCTTTGAAACGATTCTCAGCCATATTCCTGCTCCTCAGGCCGACTGCGATCAGCCGTTTCAGATGCTCGTCTCCTCTCTCGACTACAACGAATTTGTCGGCAGAATCGCGATCGGCAGAGTCGAACGCGGTACACTCCGTCAGAATCAGGATATCGTCGTCTGCAATTATCACGATCATCAGACAGGCAAAAAGATCCGCGTCTCCAACATTTATGAGTTTGACGGACTCGCCAGAACAGCTGTCACACAGGCAGACGCCGGAAACATCATCGCGATCTCCGGTATCGGCGATATCACGATAGGCGATACGATCTGCGATCCTGAAACACCGGAGCCGCTTCCGTTTGTCCGCATTTCCGCCCCGACGATGGAAATGACCTTCGTCGTCAACGATTCGCCTTTTGCCGGCCGCGACGGAAAATATGTCACGTCCAGAAATCTGCGCGACCGTCTGATCCGTGAGACACTGAAGGACGTCTCCCTCAGAGTCACCGAAACGGAGTCGACAGATGCTTTCAATGTGGCAGGCCGCGGTGAGATGCACCTGTCGATCCTCATGGAAAACATGAGACGCGAAGGGTATGAATTCGCCGTATCTCCTCCGCGCGTACTGACGAAGACGATCGACGGCGTCCTCTGCGAACCGATCGAAAGACTGGTCGCAGACGTCCCGGAAAGCGCAGTCGGATCCGTCATCGAAAAGCTCGGATCCAGAAAAGGCGAAATGGTTCAGATGACGCCGGTGGGAAGCCGCATGAAGCTCGAATTCCTCGTTCCTTCCAGAGGTCTCTTCGGTTACCGCAACGAATTTCTGACCGATACGCGGGGTGAGGGCATCATGGCGTCTGTCTTTGACAGCTATGCGCCGTTTAAAGGAGAAGTAGCCAGAAGATCCTCGGGCAGTCTGGTGGCATTCGAGACAGGAGAGACAAACGCCTACGGCCTCTTCAACGCACAGGACCGCGGAATGCTCTTCGTGGAAGCCGGCGTACCCGTATATGAGGGAATGATCGTCGGCGTGGCGCCGAAAGCCGGAGACATCAATGTAAATGTATGTAAAAAGAAAAATCTCACAAATATGAGAGCCGCGGGGAGCGAAGAAGCTCTCCGGCTCGTACCAGCAAAAAAGATGAGTCTCGAACAGTGTCTCGAATTTCTGGCCGACGACGAACTTCTCGAAGTGACGCCGAAACACCTTCGGCTCCGGAAATCGATTCTCAGCAATCAGGACAGAGCAAAAAGCCGCGCTTCCAAAGCGAGACTGGAGCATTCCCAGTCCTGAGCGCCGCCTCACGGGGACACATCGGAAACAAGACGGAGGTTAGACATGAAAATACAGGAATCAGCCGAAAATTATCTGGAAACCATACTGATCCTGAAGCAGCGGCTCGGCCAGGTCCGCTCGATCGATATCGTCAACGAGCTCAATTTCTCTAAGCCGAGCATCAGCGTCGCCATGAAAAAGCTCCGTGAAAACGGACTGATCGAGATGGATTCCACCGGTCTGATCACACTTCTTCCTGAGGGAGAACGCATCGCGAAGACGATCTACGAAAGGCACGTTCTCCTCAGCGAATACCTCATCAACATCGGTGTCGACCCGAAGACGGCTACAGAGGACGCCTGCCGCATCGAACATGTCATCAGCGAGGAAAGCTTTGACCGGATCAAACATCACGCCGCCGATATGAAGAGAAAAGTCGATGAACTGAAGGCGCCGGAAAAAGAACCCCGCGGCGATGAGGCCGGGCCGGCCGTAAACAGCGCGGAAAACAGATAAACAGAACAGAAAACAGAGAGCGCTCTGCTCTCCGTTTTTTACCTGAAAAGATCCCCGCAGAAACCGGAAATACTTTCCGGCTTCTGCGGGGATCTGCTTTCACACTCTTATTTCCGCGGGAAACGGTGACCGAAACGTTTTTCATACTCTTCGATGAGTTCGTCACGAAAACGCGGATCGGCGATGCGGATCAGTTCTTTCGCTCTGTCCTCCAGAGATTTTCCCTTCAGCTTTGCGATGCCGAACTCTGTCACGACATAGCAGACATCCTCACGCGTCATGCTGACTTCCGCTCCGTGAGCGATAAACGGCGTGATTTTCGACACGAGCTTTCCGGAAAAGTCGGGAACGCTGGCCGTCATGGCGATGATGCCCTTGCCTTTTCTGTCGCGCGACATCGTAGCGCCGCGGATCAGGCTAGGCTGGCCGCCCACGCCGCTGAACTGGTATTCACCGATGCTCGCCGACACGATCTGACCCATCAGATCGACTCCCACGCTGGAATTGACGATACACATCTGAGACTGCTGTGCGATCATATACGGATGATTCACGTACTCCGCCGTGCGGAAAGATACCGCCGGATTGCGGTCGACAAAATCGTACAGGCGCTTCGTCCCCATGACGAAGGATACCGCCATGACTCCCGGATCCGTGGTACAGTACTTATTTGTGATGACGCCGTCTTCATAAAGCTGGACGACACCGTCGGAAAACATATCGGAAAAGACACCCAGATCTTTTTTGTCGCCCAGGAATCTGCACACAGCATCCGGGATCGAGCCGATTCCCAGAGAGATCGTCGCTCCGTCCGGAATGAGAGATGCACAGTATTCGCCGATTGCCATCTCCGCATCTCCGATATGAGGAGGCGCAAGCTCATACAGATCCTGATCCGCTTCCACAAAGCGGTCTATCCTGCTCACATGTATGAGCGTATCCCCGTAGGTAAACGGCAGATTTCTGTTTACCTGAGCGATGAGGATCTTCGCGTTGTCTACCGCGGGACGGGTATAATCCACGGATACACCGATAGACACATAGCCCTTTTCGTTCGGCGGAGACACCATCACGAGCATGACATCGTCGCGGAAAGTTCCGTCCTCAAAAAACTGTGTCGCCTGATAATAATGGTTTACCGTCACGTCTCCGTAACCGTCGCTTACACACTTTCTGGTAGACGGGCTCAGAAACCATCCGTCAAAATGAAAATTGTCCTTATACTGCGGCTGAGCATATTTTCCGGGACCCAGAGTCTGCATGTGATGAATATGTACACCGCGGTAAGCATCCGCATTGGCGACCATCGCATCGATCAGCACTGTGGGCTCCGCCGCACAGTGGCCGAAAACGACGTGATCTCCAGATTTGATGAGGCTTACCGCCTCCTCCGCTGTGCAGAGCCGTTCTCTGTATATCTTTTTCCAGTCTTCCATTTTCCGGTATCCTCCGTTCTTACGGGCCGCTTCCCGCGGCCGTGCTTATATCCGTTCGAGTGCCTGACGGATATCCGCGATGATATCCTCCACGTACTCAAGTCCTACCGACAGACGTACGAGATCCGGCGATACGCCGGCTTCCTGCAGCTGAACGTCGCTGAGCTGCCTGTGCGTCGTGCTCGCCGGATGAAGCACACAGGTCCGCGCATCCGCCACGTGTGTGACGATAGCCGCCATTTTCAGGCTGTCCATAAAGACTGTCGCCGCTTCTCTTCCGCCTCTGACGCCGAAAGATATGACGCCGCATGTGCCGTCCGGCATATACTTCTGCGCCAGCGCGTGATTCCTGCTGCTTTCGAGTCCCGGATACTCCACCCAGGCTACCTTTTCGTGCCCCTCGAGATATTCGGCCACAGCCTGCGCATTCTCACAGTGGCGCTTCATGCGCAGAAACAGCGTCTCCAGACCTACATTCAGGAGAAACGCATTGTGAGGGGACGGAATCGAGCCGAGATCTCTCATGACCTGAGCGGTAGCTTTGGTGATGAAGGCCTTTTCTCCGAAGGCCTCTGCATAGACGAGTCCGTGATAGGATTCGTCCGGTTCCGTCATTCCCGGGAACTTGTCTCTGTGAGCCATCCAGTCAAACTTTCCGGACTCGACGATCGCTCCGCCCACGCTGGTCGCGTGGCCGTCCATATACTTCGTGGTACTGTGCGTCACGATATCCGCACCCCATTCAAACGGACGGCAGTTGACCGGCGTCGGAAACGTATTGTCCACGATGAAAGGAACGCCGTGGCGGTGAGCCGCCGCCGCAAATTTGTCGAAGTCAAGCACGATCATCGACGGATTGGAGATGCTCTCGGCAAAGACACATCTCGTGTTTTCCTGAAAGGCATTTTCCAGTTCCTCTTCCGTGCAGTCCGGCTCCACGAAGGTCACTTCGATGCCCATCTTTCTCATCGTCACATTCAGCAGGTTGAACGTTCCTCCGTAAATTGCGGAGGAACTCACCACATGCTGTCCCGCGCTGCAGATATTGAAAATCGCGAAGAAATTGGCCGCCTGGCCGGACGATGTGAGCATCGCAGCCGTTCCTCCCTCGAGCGCTGCAATCTTCGCCGCCACCGCATCATTCGTCGGATTCTGAAGTCTCGTATAAAAATAGCCTTCCGCCTCCAGATCGAACAGCTTCGCCATTTCTTCACTGGTATCGTATTTATATGTCGTCGACTGATAAATCGGAAGAACGCGCGGCTCCCCGTTCTTCGGGGTGTAGCCCGCCTGTATGCAATTCGTATTGATGTGTTTTTTGTCCATTGATACCTCCCAGCATATCGGCTGATTTCCACAAAAGATTTATTTCCGATATTTTATTACCGGGACGCGGCTTTGTCTATCTTTATTCTATAGATTCTCCGCACTGCTCCGGTAAAAAAACAACCTGCACAGCCGGCGGCATGCCCGCTTCTCTGTCTTTTCTCCCGGTCGGTATCCCTGTGTGTTTTTTTCTGATTTCGCGCGCATTATGCTTCGGCCACAAACAGCTCCAGCGCCGTCTGCGGATCCGCTGCGCCTGTCTTGATATTCCGCTCAGCTTCGTATGCCTTCATCAGCGTGCGGCGTATCCCGTCCGCACCGCAGGAAGACGCGGGCCCCAGAGCCTTTCTGATACGATACTCATGTATGCCGAGAATGGATTTCATCTGCGGCAGAGTCATCCCTTCCGCCCGCATCTCGCTTACGGCGAGAATCGTCTCATACTGCGCGCAGATCAGTCCCAGAAGCTTAAAGATATTTTCTCCGTATTCCATGAGCGAGTGAAGCATGCGCAGAGCCTCTCCTCTGCGTCCCGACGTCAGGGCATCGCTGAATGCGAAAACGTCACGCGAGATATTGCCGGCCACCGCATTTTCGATATCCTCCGCGGTGATCCGTTCTCCGCTGAGCGCCGTCACCTTGGCCGCATCGTTGACCAGATTATCCAGTGTGTAATCGGAGTCTCTGTCATAATATCCGGACAGATCGATGAACAATCCCGCCAGATCCGGATCAAACGCCTTTTTTGCGGCGCGGAAACGCTTTGCGAGAAACGAGCGCAGAAGCGGCGCGGAAAGCCGGTCGAAATCATACGCGGAACCGTATTTTACAGCCGCCTTATACAGCTTTTTCCTCTTATCCGGTGAATCGCATACCAGTATGAGGACAGAGCTTTCAGGAAATTCCTTCATATATTCTGCCAGCCGGTCTCCCCGTCCCTCCGTTTCGTCAAAATCCTCCACCAGAACGACTTTTTTCTCCGAAAGCATGGGGACTGTTTCACAGGCGCCGATGATTTCCTCTGTCTCCGCAGCCGTGCCGTCGATCTTCACGAAATCGAAAAACTCCGATTCCGGCCGGACATACGTCTCCTTTACTCTGCCGCAGGCCCAGCGTATCAGATATCTCTCCCTGCCGTAAAAGAGCAGGATGTGCTTCAGGCTGCCCTCCGAAAGCTCCGACTGTATCCGCTTATAGCTGTGAGGCTCCTGTTTTTTTGCTTTTGAATAATATCCCGTCATGTTTGCCTCCGGCTTTCCTTTCATGCGTTAACGCGATGATTAATAGGGTACTTTAAAGCGTCTCTCGTATTCCGCGATCAGCTCCGGACGGAAATCAGGATGCGCGATTTCGATCAGGCTGCGCGCTCTCTCTTTCAGCGTCTTTCCGCGGACATTGGCGATGCCGTATTCCGTCACAAAATATTCGGCGTCCTGACGCGGGACTGTCACCGACGATCCGTCCGTGATAAAAGGCTTGATTCTTGAAGTGCGCACACCGTTCTTTTCGTGAACCGATGTCATGGCGATAATCGCCTTGCCCTTTCTGTCGACGGAAATCGCCGCACCCCGTATGAAGTCCAGCTGACCGCCGGCTCCGCTGATATTGCGCAGTCCGTGAGAGCTGGAAACAACCTGGCCCATCAGATCCACTTCAATACAGGTGTTGATGGAGACAAGCTTTGAACACTTTCCGATGGTAAACGGACCGTTCGTATAGGCCGCCCGGCGCAGCGTAATCGCACGGTTATTGTCCGCAAAATCATACAGCTCCTGCGTTCCCATCAGAAAGACGGCTACCATCGTTCTTTTTTCACGGGATTTTTCCAGATTCGTGATCGCTCCCGCCTTGTACAGATCCATGATTCCGTCGGAAATCAGCTCTGAATGGACGCCGAGGTTTTTCTTTCCCTTCAGCGCATCACAGACAGCATCCGGAATCGAGCCGATACCGATCTGGATCGTGCTTCCGTCCTCGACCAGCGAAGCGCAGTTTTCTCCGATCTTTCTCTCCACGTCGGTGATCTCCGTACGCGGAAAAACGGGAAGAGGATCGTCATATTCCACGATTCTGTCCGCTTCGCTGACATGGATGACGGTATCCAGACTGAAATTTCTCGGCATATTGCGGTTGACCTGAAGGATCACCCGGTCCGCCGTTTCGATGCCCTCTCTGACAAAGTCAGCCATGAGGCCGCAGCTGCAGTATCCGTGCTCATCCGGCGGAGACGCCTGAAACATGAATACGTTCACCGGGATATCCCCGTCCTTGAGCAGATGGCCGATTTCGTAATAATAGCACGGATAGACAGATGCCCGTCCCTCGTTTACCGCTTTCCTCGTGGAAGCGGAGACGAACAGCGTCTCAAAGATGAAATTGTCTTTATATTTTTCATCGGTATACTCTTCTCCTCCCGAACTCAGGCCGTGCATGATCCGGACCCCGTGAAAATCCGAAGCGTTGCGCACCAGCGCCCGGATCAGTTCCTCCGGCCGCGCCGCAACACCTCCCACGAGAACGCGTTCCCCGTCTCTGATCAGACGGACCGCCTCGTCAGCAGTACAGAGTTTTTCTCTGTATATAGTTTTCCAGTCACTCATTATGAAAACCCCCGTCAATATGGTATTTGCAGTCCGCTATTCCGCCGCATCCTCTGTCTTCGGATCCGGCCGGCAAAACCTCCCGTCCGTCGTCTTGCCTCTCCTTCATCCGTCTCTTTTTCCGGAGAAAAACGGGCGCAGCGACCTCAGGCGTCTTACTTTGTTTATTATATCACAAACCTTTCTCCGCCAAAATATAAAGATACTTCGTCTGCCAAGTATTTTATTGTATTTATTTCAGTACATCAACAGAGAGATTTTCTCCGAACCGGAAGAGAATCGCTCCGTGAAGATCGTTGCGGAATATCTCCGCGCCGGCGTCCGAAAGTCTCTGTATCGTCTCCTGAGCGGGATGCCCGTAATAGTTGCGCCCCACCTGAATGACGGCGGCTTTCGGAGCAGCTGCGGACAGAAAAGCCTCGCAGGAAGAATATCTGCTGCCGTGATGAGCCACCTTCAGAATATCGGAACGCATCGTCACCGGCCCTTCTGCCGCGTATTGCTCCGCCAGCTCTTTTTCAAGAGGTTCTCCGATGTCGCCCGTAAACAGCACGCTCGTTTTGCGGTATTCCACTCTGACGATCAGACTCAGCCTGTTTTCATCCTCACTGTCCTGCAGAAGCCGCCTGTAAGTCTCTTCATCCGCCCGGTCAGGCTTCAGAACGGTCAGCTTCGCTCCGCCGACCGTCAGCACATCTCCCGCCGCCGCAAAGATCATATTTTCCCGCGGGATTCCGAATTCCGCCGCGATGCTTTCCGCCTGCGGCTCGTATACTGCCGAAAGCAGCAGCTTTTTCACTTTTACGCCCTCCGTCATCGTCCGCAGACCTCCGCAGTGATCCTGATGCAGATGACTGATGACAGCCAGATCGATATCCGATACTCCGCCGGCCAGAAAATACGGAATCAGCGTCTTTTTTCCCACGTCGTAAGTGTCGCTTCCTCCGCTGTCAAACATCAGATCTGTTCCTCCGTCCGCTTTCAGGTGCGCACAGTCTCCCTGCCCGACATCGACGAAAATCATATCCGCCCTCATCATATCCTGCTGCAGAAAGATTCCGGCGGTCAGACAGACCAGAGCACCCGCCGCCAGAATGACTGCCGCTTTCTTTGCCGATTTTCTGACAATCTCCCGGCCCGCTTCGCTGCACAGGAAAAACAAAATAAAATAGTACAGAAAAAATACGGCGTCAGGCGGCGAGGCCATATAACGATACGACAGCGGCGTATCGGCAAACAGAGCATTCAGATCTGTCAGAGCCGACAGCAGCATTTCCTCCGTACGGCACACAGCAGCGAGCAGAAATTCCGCAGGATCGCCGTCTGCGGCGGAAACGGGAATCCACTCTGCCAGAACGGACAGAGGTATCAGCGCCGTTCCCGCCGGCACGATCAGATCCGACAGAGCGATAGCCGGAATATTCAGAAAGAAAGCTCCTATCGAAATATAATGAAAGTGGTAGAGACTCAGAGGCACCATTCCCAGCTGCATGAGGACAGTTCCCTGAACCTGATCCCGGCAGGCTGTATACAGTCTGCGCTTCCGCCCGTCCGCATGTTTTTCCGGCAGGATTTCCGCGTGTTTTTTCTTATCCTCCGGCAGTTCTGCGTGCCGGTATCCCCCGCCCTTCGGCATGACGATGCCGAGTGTGAGAACAGCGAGAAAGGACAGCTGAAAGCCGGCTGCAAAGAGAACGTCCGGACGGTATATCATCATGCAGAAGGCACAGACGGAGATGCTCGACAGAAAATCATATCTGCGAAAAGTTATTTTCGCCGCGATATGAATGTAAATCATGATGACAGCCCTTACGACAGACGGAGAAAAGCCGCACATCGCGGCATACATGGCTAAAATGACGGCGATCGGCAGATTGCCTGCCAGGCCGGACGGATTGCGGAACGCGACATTCAGTATCCCGTAAATCATGGAAATATGCATCCCGGAAACGGCCAGCAGATGAGCGATTCCGTTTTTCTGAAAATCCTCATACTCCGCTTCATCGAGATCATTTTTGTCTCCGAACATGATGCCCGACAGCAGAGCCGCCGCTTCCGCATCCATGTGACTCTCTGTCTGCGAGAGAAAGACGGACTTCAGCGCCGCCAGACGCTCCAGAATATAAAAAAGGCCCGCCGGTTTTTCTCCGCACTGCAGCTTGGACCACTCGGCATACATCGTCATGCGTATTCCTCTGGTTCTCAGATACTGTGCATAATCGAAGCCTTTCGGATTGCCCGCCTCCGCAGGGCGGTACACCGCTCCTGTCACCGTCACATACCATCCCGTAAGGCTGCGGATCTTCTCCGCTTCATTCCTGTCCGCTCCTTCATCTCCGCCGCCTCCGCTCTGACCGCTTCCGCTGTTTCGCACGGTCACCTGCAGCTTTTCTCTGCGGGTCCGCTTTTTTCCGTCCTCCCCGGGCGCCGGAGATTCAGGAACCGCATCGATGATGAGAACAGCGCCGTCCTCCTGCGGTGAAGCGGACAGAACACGCCCGCTCACCGTCACCGTTTCACCGTCCATTCCGTCAAAAACGGAGATATACCCGTCAGCCAGCCCGTACCTGAGTCCTCCTGTCAGAAAGCACAATACGAACAGAAAAACCGCCAGACGCCGTCCCGCCGACTCTCTGCCGCGCCGGAATATCTCTTCCTCCCGGCTGTGATCGTCATCTCCGGAATTATATTTTATTTCCTTATTTTCATTTTTTTTACATCTTAGAGCAAAACAGAACAGCAGAAATCCCGCCGTCATCACGGCGAAGCCTTCCGCTCCGGCCGCTTTCCGGACGGCGATCCCTGCTGTCAGTCCCGCTGCACATACAGCTGCAGGTCGTCTCATCCTTTTTTACTGTCAAAACTGCATTTTCCGTATCTTTCAGCTTCCGTAAAAGGTCCGCCGCAATCCTCCTGCGGCAGATACCTCTCTCACTCTCTGCCTCTCATAATATACAGGCCTCTTCCTACCTTTCTGACGCCGTCCATCTTCTGGAGCAGATTATCGACATAGACGTCGATATCCGCATAGTGCATATTGATCCCCTTGCGCTTGAGATACTTCAGGATCGTCAGCAGACGGATCGGATAGTCGCACGGATTTTTAAAATACGGATGCTTCGCGATGAGCTCCATGATACGCCGCTGATCCGGAAGCGGAGCATTTCCCTCATCAAACTCCCGTATCTGCTCCTCGAGATTCCGGATGATAAAATCCAGATCATCCACGGGCTTGTCATACAGCCTGAACTGTTCTTTCAGGCTGCGGTAGAAATTGAGCTCTTCTCTTATATTTTCCGTGGAGACGGGGATTCGGATCACCGCCTCCCGCCCCGGTATGTGACTGTCCTCCATTGCAGTTTTTCTCCTTACCATTATTTTACATCATTTTTTAAATTCTGTCACTTCTATTTTGAAAATAAATGTAATATAAATTTCACATTAAGCCTGAAACAGCTGTAAACGCTGAAAAGTCTGACATTTACCATACATTATAGTAAACACGCATTTGCCTGTCAACTTGACGTATGGTATAATTTTTTAACTATTGTTTGGAAGATACTATGCCATCAGGCAGGTGATAATATGGCAGAAAAATTCGATAAACACACAGATAAAAATGACCGCAGTCCGGAAGGATCCTCCGATCTGTCGAAGGACTGGGACGATTTTCTCGCTGAATTCCGCAACGATGACGATATCGAAGTCCACAGTCTGGAAGACCTCGGGATAGACGACGATATGGATCTGACCGCGCTCAGTGAAGGCGGCGTAAGTTCCGATACGATCACCTTCCCTTCTGCAGAGGCCCGGGGCAGGCGTTTTAGCTCTTCTGATTCCGTCTCTTCCGCAGAGGAAAATACCTCCTCTGAAGCCGCGGACGCTGCGGATTCCGGCATAAGAGAGGTTGCAGGCCGTACAGACGGTCCGGACGGCTCCTTTTCAGAACCGGAAGAGTCCGATCTCGATCTGAGCATTTTCGACGAGCTCGATGAAATGCTGTACGATGAAGAAAACTCCGGTATCCGGCCGGAACAGGAATCCGGTATCCCGGAAGACGCCGGCACGAAAGACGCTGCAGACGTGAGGGACGCGGAAAATGCGGAGGAAAATCAGCAGAACGTTCCGTCGGAAGAATATGCCGGGATTTCTCCGGAAAGAGAGACGCAGACGGAAGAGCCGCAAGAAGCGGAAAAACAGACTGAACAGGAAGGTCCGGAAGACAGCACTCCGGATACTCCGGATACTCCGGTACAGCTGACAGCACAGGAGGCAGAGCCTTCCGCCGGAGAAGATCCGCCCGGGGATACATCATTCCCGGCAGATCCCGCCGCTGTTTCTCTTTCTCTCCTCTCCGACGAAGAAGAACAGACCGGCACAGAGCAGAACACAGAATCCGACAAAGACAGGGACGGCGAACAGATGACAGCAAAGAAAAAGAAAAAATCAGAAAAGGGCGGAAAAAAGCCTCTCCGGAGGCGGATCCTGCGCTGGATACTGGCGGTCATTCTCGCCTGTATTGCAGCAGGCATCGCTTATGTGGCTTTCGTCATCATCACGACGCCGGAGATCGATCCTGATGATCTCTATTCCGAGCTTGATCAGACATCCGTCATTTATGACGACGGCGGAGAAGTCCTGGAATATATCAATTCCTCCAGCGCCCGGACAAATGTCACTTACGACGAACTGCCCCAGGATCTCATCGACGCCTTTGTCGCGATCGAAGACAAGACGTTTTTCGAGCATCACGGCTTCAACTTCGTGCGGATCGCCGGAGCCATCGCAGAGAGTATGTTCACCGACAAGGATGTCGGCGGTACGAGTACCATAACGCAGCAGCTGGCGAGAAATCTGTATCTCTCGAATGAACGGACGATGACGCGTAAGATCAAGGAGGCCTATTACACGCTCATACTGGAGCACAATCTCACCAAGGAGCAGATCATAGAGGCTTACCTCAATACGATCGACTTCGGATATAACTCCAGCGGCGTTCAGGCAGCGGCCAACGCCTATTTCGGATGCGACGTGGGAGATCTCACCATCGCGCAGTGCGCGACGCTGGCTTCCATCCCGAAGAGTCCGTCCAAATATTCTCCGCTGAAGACCTATTACAATGAAGAGGTTTCCGCTGACAGCGAAGATATTCTTCTCGTCGGCGACACCTACACCATCGTGTACAACGACGCCTATATTCCGCGTCAGCGCACTGTCCTGAAGAATATGTACGATCAGGGACTGATTACGGAAGAGGAATATCAGACAGCGCTGGCGGAGGATATCAAGAGTGAGCTCAGACCTTCCGAGGACACACAGCATGTCTCCTCCTACTTCGCGGACTACTGTCTCGATGAAGTGGAGGCCGATCTCATGGAGGCATACGATCTCAACGAAGACGGTGTACGCCGTCTGGTGAGACAGGGACTGCGCATCTACAGTACGCTGAACGTACAGATGCAGCAGACTGCGGAGCAGGAATTCAGCGACAGTTCCAATTTCCCGGGCGTCAGCCCGCGCAGAGACAGATCCGGAAATATCGTCAACTCCTCCGGCTCCGTCATGCTGTACCGGAAATCCTCCTACTTCAATTCGGACGACACCTTCACGCTCACATCGGATGAGTTTGAATTTGACGGATCCGGAAATCTCGTTCTTCTGGCAGGCAAACGTCTCTCCTTCTACACTGTGTCGGGAGCGGAAGATACCAAAGAAGAACAGATTGAATTCAAGCCGCTTTATTATATGGAAGGCGGTATTCTGTACAGCATCAACGGCGGTGTCATCGGCGGCATCGACGGAAAATACAAATCGAGGGATGCGGACGGAAATCTCGTCATCAGCAAAGAATTCCTCGACAGTGATAAGAACATCTTCATTCTGGGCGACGGCACCGTCTCGGTCGGTCCGGAGCACTATACACTCCGTCAGGCTACGATCCAGCCTCAGGGCTCCATGGTCGTCACGGAGTTTGAAACGGGACAGATCAAGGTCATGGTGGGCGGCCGCAGCCTTGAAGGCAGACTTCTGTACAACCGTGCGAACAATCCTCGTCAGCCCGGCTCCTCCATCAAACCGATCGGAGTCTACGGACCGGCCATTCAGTCCGGCGTCGATCTCGACAGCGGATGGACCGCCGGCAGTACGATCGAGGATTCCCCGAACTACCTGAACGGACGTCTGTGGCCGAGAAACTCCTATTCCGGTTATCTGGGATGGATCACACTGCGGACCGCCGTGGAGCGTTCCGCCAATGTTCCGGCGGTACGGCTTCTGGAAGACATCGGAATCAGCTATTCCATCGACTTCCTGAAGAAGAACGGCATATCCTCCATCGTGGAAAGCAGCGATGACAGCTCCACCAACGATGAAAATCTGTCGGCTCTGGCGCTTGGCGGCATGACACGCGGTATCTCACCGATTGAAATGGCGTCCGCTTACGGAACCTTCCCGAACGGAGGTGTCTATGTGGAACCGACGACATACACGAAGGTTACCGATGCACAGGGCAACGTGCTTCTCGAAAGCGAAGCGGAAGGAACACGCGTATACGATGAGGGCGTCGCCTTCATCATGACGGACGTCCTGCGCACCACCGTCACGGACGGTATCGGCCGCCGTGCCTCGATCGGCATCCAGCCTGTCGGCGGTAAGACGGGTACCACCACAGACAACTATGACGCCTGGTTTGTAGGATTTACACCGCAGTACGCCGCATCCGTCTGGATCGGAAACGATGTAAATATCGAACTGACGCAGGGAAGTGCGGCGGCAGCATCTCTCTGGAGCACCGTCATGCGTCAGCTCGCCGTAAACGCGACGACCACGTCCTTCCGCTCCAGGCCGGACAACGTCTATTATTCCGGCGGCGAATATTACGTCAAAGGAACTTATCCTACCGGCAGACCTGTCTCCGCTTATGAGGAAGAAGAGGAGGAGGAAGAAGAACCTGAGGTTCTCTACGACGAACAGGGAAGAGCATACACCGTCGATCCGGATACCGGAGAGCGGGTATATGCCGACGGAGGCGGCACAGAGGAGACTCCTTCACAGGGTACGGAACAGACTCCTTCTTCCGATCCGAACAGCGGAGGTACGAATTCCGGCACCTCCTCCGGCCAGGGATCAGGCACTTCGGGCGGAAATCAGGGATCCGGCGGTACACAGACTCCTTCGGAAACACCGTCCGGAGGAAATGACACATCTTCTGACGCGAACAGCGGACAGAACCCTCCGGGTGTCGTAGATGACTGAAGGCGCTGAACAGCGCCCGGTCTCCGGCTGAAGCCGGAAAAATCATATCCCGCAGAAAAAAACGGCGGAGAAAGCTTTGATGAGAAAGCTTTCTCCGCCGTTTTTTTCTTTTTTCTCTTTTTCTGACTGCGTCAGAGCTCCGGATGCGTTCCGTCTATTCCACTGTCACGCTCTTGGCGAGATTTTTCGGTTTATCGATATCGCATCCTCTCTGCTTCGCGATATAATATGCGAAAATCTGCAGCGGTACGATAGAGACGAGAGGTGTGATCTCATCCAGGCAGTCCGGTATATAGATGACGTCCTCCGCCTGCTGCTCCGTTTCTCTCCTGCTTTCCTTTGTGACAGCCAGGACATCCGCTCCTCTCGCCTTTACCTCCTGAATGTTGGAAATCATCTTGTCAAACAGGCGGTCCTGCGTCGCCAGCGCCACTACCAGCGTTCCCTCTTCGATCAGAGCTATCGTGCCGTGCTTGAGTTCTCCCGCAGCGATGGCAAAGGAATTGATGTAGGAGATTTCCTTCAGTTTGAGAGATCCCTCATAGGAGACAGCGGAATCGAGTCCCCGCCCTATAAAAAAGATATTGTCTCTCCGGTAAAACTTTTTTGCCAGCTTTTCGATCTCTTTTTCATGGCGAAGCACCTCCTCGATCTTTTCCGGTACCGACAGGAGTTCATCGATACAGCGGCGGTATATCTCCTCCGACAGGGTGCCCTTCTCTCTTCCCATGTAAAGGCCGATCAGATACATGCAGACCAGCTGTGTCGTATAAGCTTTCGTAGAGGCTACGGCAATCTCCGGCCCTGCCCAGGTGTAAAAGACATCGTCCGATTCCCGCGCTACGGAGCTTCCCACTACATTTACCACGGAAAGAATGCGGGCTCCCCGGCGCTTTGCCTCACGCAGCGCCGCCAGTGTATCGAGCGTTTCTCCCGACTGGCTGATTGCGATAAACAGTGTCCTGTCATCGACAAAAGGATCCCGGTAACGGAACTCGGAAGCGATATCCACCTCCACGCTGATGCCTGCCAGCTTTTCGATCACCGCCTTGCCGATCAGACCCGCGTGATATGCCGTCCCGCAGGCGACGATATAAATCTTATTGAAATTTTCGATCTCATCTTTTGTCATGCGGATACCGTCGAGCACGATCCTGCCGTCCGCATCCATGCGCCGGCGGACAGTATCGAGGATTCCTTTCGGCTGCTCGTGGATCTCCTTGAGCATGAAATGATCGTATCCCTCTTTTTCCGCAGCGTCCGCGTCCCAGGTGACGTTGAAGACCTCTCTGTGCACTTCCTGACGGTCCGCATTATAAATTCTGACATCGTTTTTCGTCAGTACCACAGTTTCGTTATTTTCGATCAGATAGATCTTTCTCACATGACGCAGAATTGCGGGAATATCGGAAGCGATAAAATTGCATCCCTCGCCGAGCCCCACGATGAGAGGACTGTCTCTGCGGACGGCGACCAGCTTGTCGGGTTCTTCGGAGCAGATAATGCCGAGACCGTAGGATCCTTCCATCTTTTCCACCGCGCGGTGTACAGCGTCTTCGAGATCCCCTTCATAAAATACGCCGACGAGCTGAGCGATCACTTCTGTGTCCGTATCTGACTGAAATTCGATGCCATGTTCCTTTTCCAGCCAGTCTCTGAGAACCATGAAATTTTCCACAATACCGTTATGTACGACAGCGATCCTTCCGCTTCTGTCGCAGTGCGGATGCGCATTTCTGTCGGACGGCGCTCCGTGCGTCGCCCATCTCGTATGGCCGATGCCGAGATTTCCGTAAAGATTCTCGCCTGCAATCAGATCCTCCAGATTCCGGATCCGTCCCTGCCGCTTTCTCACGACCAGACCGTCCGGCGTACAGAGTGCGATTCCGGCCGAATCATAACCCCGGTATTCGAGACGCTTCAGGCCGTCTATGATAATATCTCTGGCGTTTTCATCGCCGATATAGCCCACGATTCCACACATGATAAAACCCCCTGCAATGTTTTTCCTTTTCTTTTTTTGACTCAGTATATCAGATTCTTTTTTTCCTTACAATGTACATATTTTCTATTCAGTCGCTGCGTTCCACTCCGCCTGTCAGATCAAACAGAGCCATATAAAGATCATCGCACGGCCGTACGCCGCCCTCCGCACGAAGGATCTGCACGGCCTGCTGTCCGTCTCTGAGTTCGACGGCGACAGGACGGTTTCCGGGATACGACGCCGCGATTTCATCGAGTTCCTTCTGTACCTGAGCAGCATCGCGTCCGGCCGACACTGACAGTCTGATCTCTCTTTCCGGCACGGCCGCGCCGGCAGAACGCCTGTCTTTCGGATCATCCGTATCGTTCTTTACGACGTTTTCCGCAGCGTTTTCCGCGCCGGCGCCGTTTCCGGCGTCTCTCTCATCCGAGTATTCTCCGATCTCCCGGATGTCCGCTGCCAGTATCTTCGGCTGCTCATCGTCCCGGAACTGAAGTGTGCCGCGGACGACGACGATGCTGTCTTCTCTCAGCTTCTGATGAAGTCTCTCATAGACATTCGGAAAAACGATGATTTCCGCCATCCCGTAGAGATCCTCCAGCTGAAGAAAGGCCATCATCGTATTTTTTCTGGTGATCATCGTTCTCATGGATACGATCATTCCCGCCAGAGTTACGCGTCTGCCGTCGTATTCCGCAGCCTGCTCTCCGCTCAGATCCATGACGTCCGTGCTGATATTCGAAAGCTCCCGCAGACGTTTTTCATATCCCTCCAGAGGATGTCCGGAGACGTATACTCCCAGCATTTCCTTTTCCATCGCCAGAAGAACGGGTTTGTCGAAGTTGCGGATGTCCGGCATCGGCGTCTTGACGTCAGCGCTTCTGACGGCTTCCGCAAAGCCTGCGCCCAGGTCCCCCGCATCGCCGAAGAGAGAGAGCTGTCCCGCTACATTTTTCCTCGAGGTATTGTGCGCGGATTCCAGCAGAAGCTCATATACCGCCAGAAGCTGTGCTCTGTTCGGGTTCAGTCTGTCGAAGGCGCCCGAGCGTATCAGGCTTTCCACCGCTTTTTTGTTTATCTTCGAAATGTCCAGTGAATTGATGAAGTCCTCGAAATCTCCCGTAATGCCCTGATTTCTTCTCACACGCAGGATTTCATCGATGACGGCTTCTCCCACATTCTTTATTCCCGACAGGCCGAAGCGCACCGCGCCGTCCTGGACGGAAAACTGTTTTTCACTGGCTGTCACATCGGGAGGCAGAACATCGATTCCCATCTCCCTGCAGTTTCTGATATATTTTGAAATCTGGCGTGCATCTCCTCTGACGCTCGTCATCAGCGCCGACATGAATTCCGCCGGATAGTATTTCTTCAGCCAGGCCGTTTCATACGCCAGCACGGCGTAGGCGGCTGCATGCGACTTGTTGAACGCATAAGCGGCAAATTTGACCATATCGTGAAAGATTTCCTTTGCCGTTTCACGCGGTACGCCGTTTCTCACGCAGCCCGGCACATCGACCGTTCCGTCCTCGTTATACTTTCCGTTTATGAAATATTCTTCCTCCTGAGCCATCACGTCAGCCTTCTTTTTGCTCATGGCACGCCGCACGAGATCACTCCGGCCGTAGGAATATCCGGCGAGATCCCGCACGATCTGCATGACCTGTTCCTGGTACACCAGGCAGCCGTAAGTGACTGACAGTATCGGTCTCAGCGACTCGTGAAGGTATGTGATGTTCTGCGGATTTTTTTTGTTTGCGATATAGTCCGGGATGGAATCCATCGGACCGGGACGGTACAGTGAGATACCCGCGATGATATCCTCAAAACAGTCGGGAGCCAGATTCTTCATGAACTGTGTCATACCCAGAGATTCCATCTGAAAGACGCCCAGCGTATTTCCGGATGCGATCAGCTCGTACACGGCGTGATCGTCGTATTCCATCCGGCTGAAATCTATACGGACGCCGTGTATCTTTTCGATGGTGTCCAGTGCGTCCCGGATCACCGTCAGATTCCGCAGTCCCAGAAAATCCATCTTGAGCAGACCCAGCTCCTCGATCGTCGTCATGTTGAACTGGGCACTGACACCTTTGTCAGACATGTAAAGCGGCACATAATCGTCCAGAGGGTCTCTGGAAATGACTACGCCCGCCGCGTGCGTCGACGCATGGCGCGGCATTCCCTCGATCGCTTTCGAGATATCGATCAGGTATTTCACCTGCGGATCGCTGTCGTATGCCTGCTTCAGCTCCGGATTCAGCGAGAGTGCCTTGTCGATCGTCATATGCAGATCGAAAGGTATCATCCTGGCGATGGCGTCTGTCTGAGCATACCCCATCTGAAGTACGCGTCCCACATCCCGCACGGCGGCCTTCGCCTTCATCGTTCCGAAGGTTATGATCTGCGAAACACGCTCTTTTCCGTATTTTTCGATGACATAGTCGATGACTTCGCCCCGCCTTTCATAGCAGAAATCCACATCGATATCCGGCATGCTGACTCTCTCCGGATTCAGGAAACGCTCGAAAATCAGTCCGTAACGGATCGGATCGATATCGGTGATATGGAGACAGTATGCCACGATGCTGCCGGCCGCCGATCCTCTTCCCGGACCCACCACGATTCCTCTGCGTCTGGCATAGTTGATAAAATCCCAGACGATGAGAAAATACTCCACATATCCCATATTTTCTATGGTTCCGATCTCATATTCCAGACGTGAGCGGAGGCCTGGCGTAATCTCGTCGTATCGTTCCGAAAGACCGTCCTCACACAGCTTTCTCAGGTAGGAGCGGTTGTCGTATCCCTGCGGGGGAAGAAACTCCGGCAGATGCAGATGTCCGAATTCGAACTGCACATCGCACCGCTCTGCAATTCTGTGCGTATTTTCGATGGCCTCCGGAATGTCTGCGAAGATGCGGCGCATCTCCTCCTCTGATTTCAGATAAAACTGATCGTTCGGAAAGCGCATCCTGTCTTCATCATCTGCAAAAGCTCCCGTCTGGATGCACAGGAGAATATCATGAAATTCCGCATCCTCACGCCGGATATAATGGACATCGTTCGTCGCCACGAGCCCGATGCCCGTTTCCGCGCTGAGACGCTTCAGCAGAGGATTGATCGCCGCCTCTTCCTTCAGACCCTGATCCTGTATTTCAAGGAAAAAATTATCTTTTCCGAAGATGTCGAGATACTCCAGCGCCTGTGCTCTGGCTCCCTCATAATCGCCGCGGAGAAGGGCCTGCTGCACGCGGCCCGCGAGGCAGGCGCTGGTAGCGATGATACCTCCGCTGTAGCGGCGCAGAAGTTCGTTGTCCACCCTCGGTTTATAATAAAAGCCTTCCGTATATCCCCGGGAGACTATTTTTATCAGATTTTTATAGCCCTCATTTGATTCTGCCAGGAGAATCAGATGGCCGTTTCTCTTGTCGAGATCCGCATTTCTGTCAAAACGCGTGCGCGCTGCCGTATAGACCTCACAGCCGATGATCGGTCTGATTCCGGCCTTCCTCGCAGCCCGGTAAAAATCCACGACGCCGAACATGGCGCCGTGATCCGTAATGGCGAGAGAATCCATACCCAGCTCTCCGGCCCGTTTCACCAGAGCTTCGATGCGCGCGGCTCCGTCGAGCAGGCTGTATTCCGTATGAACATGCAGATGTGTAAAGCTCATGATTCCACTCCGTTTGCCGCGTCAAATTCGGCCAGACTGTCATATTCTCTGTAACTGTCCGGTATCGGCGCGCCCTTCAGATATTTCTCGCGGATATAGCGTTCCGTCGCCTTTCCGCCCTTTTCTGCCAGCATTCCGAGAAGAAATCCGATGTCCCTCCGGGTAGCCGGGTGCATCAGCTGTTTTCCCGCGCCTCTGTAAAAATAACGCGCCGGGCTGAGATCGCTGTAAGCATCCTTCTGATAAGTGATACAGGCCGCTACCCGGTCGCAGTACATCTCCGCAATATAGCGGCGCGGCATCGGCATTCCTCTCACGCTTCCGCTCTTATGCTCGTTATAATCCAGCCAGTATTCAAAATGGTGCTTGTTCCGGCCCTTGTGATGCAGCCAGGAGAGGGAAAAGCCTCTGACTTCTCTCTCGTAGTTGTTCGGACTCCGGTTTCCCTGATAATAACGGCATCCGCGTGAAAACTCCGTCCAGGAATATTTTGACAGATCGTGCAGAAGTCCCTGGCGGTACAGGCCGATACGGAAACACATCTTCATCACGAGATGTCTGTGCTTTGTGATCGTCTTAAAATGTTTCCAAGGATGCATCTTTTCTTTTTTCTCCCATTAAAGTAAATTCTGTCTGTTAAAGTCTCTGCAGCCGCGTCCGACGGCTGCAGAGATCTGTTTTCCGCCGGGCCGGCACTGAAACCGGCAGCGCCGGCCCGGTATCTTTCCTACTCGATGACTGACATGTTTTCCTTGATGTCATCGAGCTTTTCTTCATACATGTCGCTGTAAAGCAGGTAATAGATCTCTCCCAGAGCCTCATCCAGAGTTTCCTGCCCGAAGTCCTCCCGGTGCTTCTCGTAGTACGCTTCCGCTTCTCCGTAAAGTGCCTCGTCGCTGTTTTCCTCCTGAATCTCATTGAAACACAGCTGTGTCAGATACTGCGAGCGGTAATAGAACGTGATATCCTCATCACTGATGCCGCTGCTGTCGATAAACTCTCCGTTGTCCTGCTTTGTCTGTGTGAGATAAGCCTGCAGCCCGCTCTGATAGGTATCGGAGAAAACCGACGGATCATTCTTCTCATAATACTGCGTCAGCACCTCCGCGTCGACCATATCGCCGAGCATCTCCTCTTCCTCTTCTCCGGTCAGCTTCTCTGACGGATCGTATCCCATCGTATAGAGGCAGAGCATCGTGTAATTGTCAAACTGCCCCTTCGTGATCACCGTATCGTTGACCTTTGCAACCTGTGATTCCGGATCATCTGCTCCGCATCCTGCGGCTGCCGCCGCAAGTACTGCCATCAGCAGAACCGCTGCTGTCTTTTTCCAAAGCCGGCTTTTCATCATATCATTCCTCCGTACATCAATTTCACCGGGATGATCTGCCATCCTTCCCGTAGTGGCTTTTTCTGGCTGAATCTGCTTTTCAGGCAGTTTCTTTTATCATACCATATCCCGTATTCTTTTTATCCGAAAACACCGAGAAAGTCTATGATTTCTGACAGCATTTCCCGCGGTTTTCCGACAGGCATTTTAATAAACGGATGTTTGCTCATATTTATGATGAGCTTCATGCCGTACGCTTCCGACAGGCGCAGAAGTGTTCCGGGATTCAGACCGTTGTGCTCCGGCTCGAATTCAAACAGGATCTTATCGCCGTCCGGAGTCACTTTCCGTATCCCCGCTTCCTTACACTTCGCCTTGATCAGAGCCACTTTCATCAGAGCCTCTGTCTCCGCCGGCACGTCTCCGAAACGGTCGATCAGCTCGTCGGTGACATCTGAAATATCACCCTCCGTACGGATTTCCGCAATCCGCTTGTACATGTCGAGCTTCAGCTTTTCGTCCTCGATATAGTCCGATGAAATGTAAGCATTGACTTTGATCTCCAGAGCCACCTCCAGCTCCTCTTCCGTGACCGCTTCACCGCGCAGCTTGCGCACGGCGTTGTCGATCAGCTTGCAGTAAAGCTCATAGCCGATCATCATCATATGTCCCGACTGCTCCGTTCCCAGAAGGTTTCCCGCACCGCGTATCTCCAGATCCTTCATCGCAATCTTAAAGCTGGAACCGAACTCCGTAAATTCCCTTATCGCTTTCAGGCGCTTCTCCGCCACTTCAGAGAGAATCTTGTCTTTGCGGTACATGAAATAAGCATACGCCACCCGGCTGGAGCGGCCGACACGGCCCCTCAGCTGATACAGCTGCGCCAGGCCGAAATGATCCGCATCGAGAATGATCAGTGTATTGGCATTCGGCACATCAATCCCGGACTCGATAATCGTCGTGGCCACCAGGACATCGATTTCATGTTCCGTGAAAGAGAGCATGATCTCCTCCAGCCTGTGCTCCGACATCTGGCCGTGCCCCACGGCGATTCGCGCCTCCGGAATCAGGCTGCGCAGTCCCTCTGCGATCTGGTTGATCCCCTTCACGCGGTTAAAGACGACGAATGCCTGGCCTCCCCGGTCGAGCTCTCTGAGAATGATCTCCCGGATCAGCTGATCATCCTGCTCCAGAACATAGGTCTGCACCGGATAACGGTCTTCGATCGGCTCATCCAGCGTACTCATGCTGCGGATTCCCGACAGTGACATATGGAGCGTCCTCGGGATCGGCGTCGCCGACAGCGTGAGAACATCCACATTTTTTTTGATATATTTGATCGCTTCTTTATGCTGGACGCCAAATCGCTGTTCCTCATCGATGACCAGAAGACCCAGATCATTGAATTTCACATCTTTTGACAGAATGCGGTGCGTCCCGATCAGCACATCAATCCGTCCGTCCGCAACTCTCTGTGCGATTTCCTTCTGTTCGCTCTCGCTTCTGAAGCGGCTCATCATCTCGACTGTGCATGGGAATTTCTCAAAACGCTCCTTAAAGGTATGGTAATGCTGATTGGCCAGGATCGTCGTCGGCACGAGCACCGCCGCCTGCTTCCCGTCCATGACACACTTGAACACCGCCCGGGCGGCGATTTCCGTCTTGCCGAATCCCACATCGCCGCACAGCAGACGATCCATCGGAAACGGCATTTCCATATCGGCCTTGATCTCCTCGATACAGCGCAGCTGATTGTCTGTCTCCACATAAGGGAACATCTGCTCAAATTCTCTCTGCCATACCGTGTCGGGAGCAAAAGCATGGCCGCGCTGCATCGTCCGTTCGGCGCTCAGCTTTACCAGCTCCTCCGCCATATTTTCGATCGCTGCCTTTGCACGTGCCTTCGTCTTTTTCCAGTCTCCTCCGGAAAGCTTGTTCAGCTTCGGCGCCGCTCCGCCCGAACCGATATATTTCTGTACCAGATCCATCTGTTCCACCGGAACGTACAGCACATCATTTCCGGCATAGCGGATCTTCAGATAATCCTTGCGGTTGCCTTCGACCTTCAGCGGTTCGATGCCGATGAATCTTCCGATTCCGTGATTTTCATGAACCACATAGTCGCCTTCTCTGAGGTCGGCGAACAGGCTCAGATCGCCCGCCTTCTTCTTCTTTTTCTTTTTCTTTTTCTTTTTCTTGACAAATCTGAAAATGTCATTGTCGGAGATATATGCCTCGGCCGTCTCCGGAAGCAGGATGCCGGCAGGCAGAAAGCCCTCCTGATATTCGATCTGCCCCGGAGCAGAGGCGATTTCCATCCGTTCGGCAAAATCCGAAAGGTTTTTGACTCTCTCTCCGCTGACACAGGCGATCGTGATATGATACCCTTCTCTGACGAGACGGCGCAGTTCCTCCGCATAATGGTCCATCCTTCCGCCGAACTCCGGAACGGACTCTGCGTTCAGCGACGCGGAAAAAGACAGCTCTCCGATAAACATCGGCGTCTTCTGAAACGGTACTGTCACCGCACCGCCGCATCGCTTTATCGCATCTGTCAGACCATACATGTCGGCAAAGTATTCCGGCCGGCGCCTCATTTTCTCCGCATATTCCTCATCCCATCGCTTCCGGGCTTCAGAACAGTCCTTTCCTCCGGACGGGATCTCTTCCGCCTGCCGGGAGGCGTAATCCCGTTCCTGCCCGGTTCCGGCTTCCGGTTCCCGGGCGATATCCGCTCTTCCCGATACTCCCGCAATCCAGTCGCGTTCGGCCAGATCACGCTGTTCGCAGATCCGGTCCCAGTCATCGGCGATGATCAGTCTGCCGTCTGACATATAGTCCCACAGAAACGATGCGGTCTCCTCACTTTCGGGATTCGGCACGTCCGCCGGAATGATGCGGACGCGATCGACAGAGCGCAGAGATCTCTGGGAAAGCGGATCAAAAATTTTCAGCGCATCGATCTCATCGCCGAAGAGATCGATACGGTACGGATATTCACAGTCCGGCGGAAAGACATCGATGATGCCTCCGCGGATGCTGAACTGTCCTTTGACTTCCGTCACTTCTGTCCGCTCATATCCCGTGAAGAGAAGATTCCTGCGGATATCGTCATAATCGACACGATCCGACTGATGCAGATCGATGCACGCATCGCGGAAGCGCTCTACGGCAGGCATTCCCTTGACGGCGGCCATGACGGGAGCCACAAAGATGCAGGACTCTCCGGAAAGAGCCGCTGACAGGCACTGAAGCCTGCGGTAGCTCAGCACGCGGCTCTTCGCATCATACAGAAACGTGCTTCTCTCTTCATCCGGCAGTACATATATTTTTCTTTCCTCTGCAAAGAATGTCAGAAATTCTTCCATCTGCTTCGCCCGTTCCCGCGATGAAACGATGAGCAGAAGCTGTCCGCCGTTTTTTTTCAGCAGCCGCGCGCATTCCAGGGCTGTCGCACCGCCTGTCATGCCCAATATACAGGCAGCCTTTCCGCTCTTTTGCAGGGCGGAAAGATTTTCAGTCAGTTCTCTGATTCCGGGAGCATTCATCTTTTTTCTTCCTCCGCTTTTTTTACCGTTTTCGCTTTAGAATTATATTCTCCCATCGCCGCTTCTATTCCCTTCTCCACGATGCAGACCGCCGCGTCGGCCGCGCGCAGAATCGCCTCTTCGACCGTCTCTCTGTCCTCTTTCGAAAATCCGCTGATCACATAATCCGCCAGATCGCCTTTGCGTTCCTTTCCGATACCGATCCGGATCCTCGGAAAATCCTCGGAGCCGATCTGATATATGACGGAACGCATCCCGTTATGCGTCCCGGCGCTCCCTTTCTTGCGTATCCTGAGAGTACCGATCGGAATATCGATATCATCATAGATCACGATGAGATGGTGCGGTTCCTCACGGTAAAAAGACAGGATTTCCCTCACGCTCTCTCCGCTGAGATTCATGTAGGTCTGCGGCTTGACGAGAAGCACCTTCTCTCCGCCGCACATGCCCTCTCCGGTGAGAGCTCTGTGACGGATTCTGCTTACACGTATACCCAGTTTTTCCGCAAGAATATCCACCGTAAGAAAACCCATGTTATGTTTTGTATTTTCATATTTTTTCCCCGGATTCCCGAGACCTGCTATAATATACATTCTTTCACTCCTTTTTCCGCTCCGAAAGCCCCGGAAACTCTGAAAATTTCTGAACTCTTCCGAAAGAGGCGATCTTTTCGCTTTTCTCCGGAAACAGATTCTATGCCTGCACACAATCAAATTTCCCCCGCGTGACCCGCGGTACCGAAATTCGGAGCGGGCAGCGGGGGAAATGTTACAGTTCCGTGAAAAATGCCGGATGAAAGCAGACCGGCCGCAGTCATGTGATCAGATCTGTCCGACTGCACGATCAGTCGAAAAGCTTGCTGACGGATTCGTTGTTAAATACTCTCATCATGGCTTCCGCAAAGAGAGGAGCGACGGAGAGAATCTTCATCTTCTCCAGTTTCTTTTCCGGCGGAACAGGAATCGTATTCAGCAGAATCATCTGCTTGATCTCGGAATCCTGAATCCGCTGAATAGCCGGACCTGAGAGAACAGGGTGTGTCGCGCAGGCATATACTTCCGCTGCGCCCAGCTTTTTCAGAGCGTTTGCCGCATTGGTGATCGTGCCGGCCGTATCTACCATATCGTCTACGAGAATCGCCGTCTTTCCTTCGATCTCACCGATGATATTCATGATCTCGGAGACGTTCGGCTTCGGTCTTCTCTTGTCTACGATAGCGATCGGGCATTCGAGAATATTGGATAGTGATCTCGTTCTCGTCACACTTCCCAGATCCGGAGAGACGACGACGATATCGTTATTTATCGTTCCGTTTTTGATCAGTTCCTTGAAATACTTTCCGAGAATCGGCATACCCACGAGATGATCCACAGGAATATCGAAATATCCCTGGATCTGTGCGGCATGAAGATCCATGGTGATCACGCGGTCCACACCGGCAACGCTGAGAATGTCAGCGGTGAGCTTGGCTGTGATCGGATCTCTCGATTTCGCTTTTCTGTCCTGTCTGGCATATCCGTAGTAAGGAATAACCGCATTGATACGGGATGCCGAAGCTCTCTTCATCGCATCGATCATGATGAGCAGTTCCATCAGATTGTCATTCGTCGGGTTGCAGGTGGACTGGATGATATAGACGTCTTCACCCCGCACGCTCTCCCACAGGCTTACTGAAATTTCACCGTCGCTGAACTTGCTGACCGTAGACTTTCCGAGAGGCTTGCCCATGATCGCCGCGATCTCCTCTGCAAGCGCCGGATTGGAATTGCCTGCAAATATCTTATACTCACTAAATACGCCGTTTTTCATTCTCGTTGTCCTCCGAATATTTTTGGATAGAATTTTCCGATCCCGATACTTCCCTTTTCTTTCCCCTGTATTTTTCTGCCGACAGATCCGAATCCTGTTTTCGGTCCTTTTTTCAGTCTCCCGCCTGTTTTTTCTTCCGGCTCAGGCCTTTTTTCTCGACCCAGCCCTCCTCCACAGTCTCACGGGCCCGTCCCACGCAGAGCGCGCCTTCCGGAACGGGAACCGTCACCGTCGTGCCGGCCGCTACATAAGCGTCATCTGCAAGCTCCACCGGAGCGACGAGATTTGCGTTACTACCGATAAACGCACGGTCGCCCACTGTCGTGCGGAACTTTTTCACACCGTTGTAATTCGCAAAGACGACGCCGCATCCTACGTTGACATCTCTGCCCACGTCCGCGTCGCCGATATAAGCCAGATGTGATGCTTTGGAGCCGTCGCCGAAGCGCGCGTTCTTGATCTCCACAAAATCGCCCACCTTACAGCTTTCTCCCACATCGCTGTCAGGACGCAGATAGGCAAACGGTCCCACCGTCGTCTTCGCGCCGACTCTGCTTCTGCGGATCACCGATTTCATGATATCACAGCCGTCGCCGACGACGCTGTCCTCTATGACGGTGTCCTTTCCTATCACACACCCGCAGCCGATCTCCGTCTTTCCGCGGAGTACGGCGCCCGGCCAGATTTCCGTGTCGCGGCCGATCTTCACATCTTCCTCTATATATACATTTTCCGGATCCAGAATCGTGACACCTTCCGTCATATGTCTTTCGGCGATGCGTCTTCTCATGATCCCCGACGCTTCCGCGAGCTGAATCCGGTTGTTTACTCCCATAATCTCATCCGCATCGCTGACGGTGAAAGCGCCGGCGCCGGCGCCGCTGTCCACAGCCATGCTGATCAGATCTGTAATATAATACTCATTCTGAGCGTTGTCATTACTGAGTTTTTTCACATTTTCACGGAAGAAGGCGGCATTGAAGCAGTACATTCCGGCATTGATCTCTTTTACTGCCTTTTCCTCACTGCAGGCATCCTTTTCCTCAACGATTTTTTCCAGACTTCCGTCCTCTCCGCGGATAATCCGCCCGTAGCCGAACGGGTCGTCAAAAATCGCCGTCAGGACGGTCACCGCATTGCCTCCAGATTCATGAAAAGCCGCAAAGCGGGAAAGCGTGTCAGCCGTAATCAGAGGCGTATCTCCGCAGAGCACAAACAGATCTCCGTCCCCGGGAATATATTCTGATGCTGTCATGGCCGCATGCCCCGTTCCGAGCTGCTTTTCCTGAAGCGAAAAGACGACGCCGCTCTCACCGGACAGCGTTTTTTCCACTTCCTCCGCGCCGTGTCCGACGACTGCGACGATGTGCTCCACACCCGCCTTCTTCGCCTGTGATATGACATGTGATACCATCGGCCTGCCGCATACCTCATGAAGTACCTTCGGCCTGTCCGACTTCATGCGTGTTCCGGCGCCAGCCGCCAGAATCACCGCTGTTCTGCAATTCATCATTCTGCTCCTTTGCGTCCGCGGACGGCACGCCAAAACCGGCGGTCCCCGCCTCCGCTTTCTGTTTCAAACTTACATTCGTAGAAATTATATCATCATCCCACTCTCTTTAAAAGAAAAACACCTGTGATTAACAAAATTTTAATATCATATTTTCCCTTTCTCCCTTCTTTCCTTTACCTTCTCAGCCCGTTCTCTTTTTTCGCTTGACTTTTTCAGATTCCGACGCTAAGATAGAAAATGTATAAACAGCAAAATCCGTACGAACAGAAAGTAAGTAGCTCTGAAATACGGTGACAAGCGAGCCGGCAGGCGGTGGAAGGCCGGTACATACGCTTCAGAGTGAATGGGTTCTGTCAGGAGCGAGGGGAAAGGTATTTTCCGGAAGAGTGCATTCTTTTCCGAAGGAAAATTCCGAGTATCCGGGCCGCGTCTTTCGCGTTACAGAAAGGAGATATCATCCGTCCGTCCCGGCACGGCTGCGGATCGTATCAGAAGAGATGGATGGGAATTTTTCCCGTCCGAATCAGGGTGGCACCGCGAATCTATCGTCCTTGTGTGGATGATGGATTTTTTTATTATGCAGAAAAAAAGAGCGCCGAAACCGCTCCGTATACCCCGGCAGCCCGCAGAACAGCTCACGATCGGAACACCACAGATTTCAAGGAGGTACACCATGAAAAAGAAAAAATTTCTCGCCGCGGCGCTCGCCGCTCTGACAGCTCTCGCCGCTCTGACAGGATGCGGCGGCTCCGGATCCGGCACATCCGGTTCCGATTCCGACGGATATGTCGTCGGCATTTCTCAGTTTGCGGAGCACGGTTCTCTCGATAACTGCAGAGAAGGCTTCCTCGCCGGACTGGAGGAAGAGGGCATCGTCGAGGGAGAAAATCTGACGGTGGAATATGACAACGCTCAGTCGGATACCTCGACTACGGCTACGATCGCCAGCAGTCTGATCTCCCAGAAGGTCGATCTGATCGCAGCCATCGCCACACCGAGCGCCGCAGCAGCCTATAACGCTGCCAGAAATACCGACATCCCCGTCGTCTATACGGCAATCAACGATCCGGTAGCCGCCGGACTGGCAAAGGAAGACGGTACGGGCACAGGAAATGTCACGGGATCCTCCGACGTCCTTCCCGTGGAAGAACAGCTGAAGATGATCCGCCGGATTCTTCCGGACGCCGAAAAAATCGGTATCATCTATACGACCAGCGAAGCTAATTCTGTCAGCACCATCGAGACCTATAAGGAGCTGGCCGGCGAATACGGTTTCGAAATCGTAGAGACCGGAATCAACACGATCTCTGACGTCGACCTGGCGGCCTCCAATCTCGCACAGCAGGTGGACTGCCTGTGCAATCTCACCGACAATACGGTCGTTCAGGCGCTGCAGACTGTTCTCGAGAGAGCGAATGCTCAGAACATTCCGGTATTCGGCAGTGAAATCGAACAGGTTAAAAACGGATGTGTCGCTTCGATGGGAATCGACTATTACGAGCTCGGCAGACAGACAGGCATCATGGCGGCAAAGATTCTGAAGGGAGAGGCCTCCGCTCAGGAGACGCCTTTCATCACAGCGGAAAGCGCACAGCTGTACGTGAACACAGCCGCTGCAGATAAAATCGGCCTGACACTCGACGAATCTTATCTGTCGGGCGCAGCAGAAGTATTCGATGAAATCACGACAGACTGATCTGTTCCGGAGGAAAAACGATGGCTTTAATTCTGAGCGTACTCGAACAGGGCATGATCTACGCGATCATGGGTCTGGGCGTATATATCACTTATAAAATACTCGATTTTCCTGATCTCACCGTCGATGGCAGTTTCCCTCTGGGAGCTGCCATCGGCGCGATACTGATCTCTAAAGGATTCAATCCGCTCCTGGCTATTCTTGCGGCTTTCGGAGCGGGAATCATCGTGGGATTTCTGACAGGAATCATTCACGTCAAGCTGAAGGTCAGAGATCTGCTCTCCGGCATCATCATGATGACAGCGCTTTACACGGTAAACCTGCGAATCGCAGGGCGGGCAAACCTTCCGATTTATGACAAGACGACGATCTTCGATAATTCTCTCACCGACAGCATATTTCAGGGACCGCTTGCGCAATATAAGACGGTGATCATCATCTTCATCATCACGATGATTTCCAAATATCTGCTCGACTGGTATCTGACCACAAAATCAGGCTTCATGCTCCGCGCCGTCGGCGACAACGAGACAATCGTCACCTCTCAGGGAGTGGACAAGGGCAAAGTCAAAATCGTCGGTCTCGCCATCTCCAACGCGCTCGTGACCATGAGCGGATGTCTCTTCGCACAGCATCAGAGATTCTTTGACGCCTCCATGGGGACGGGAACAGTGGTAATCGGCCTGGCCAGTGTCATCATCGGCACCAGTCTTTTCCGCCGTGTAACACTGCTGCGCGTCACTTCCAGTGTCATCATCGGTTCGATCATCTACAGAGCATGCGTGGCCGCAGCCATACGTCTCGGCATGCCGTCGCAGGATCTCAAACTCATCACGGCGGTGCTCTTCCTGATCATCCTCGTCATCAGCATGGAAAGAAAGGCCAAGGTGAAGAAAAATGCTGGAGCTTAAACACATCTTCAAAACCTATAACGCCGGAACAGTAAACGAACAGGTTCTGTATCAGGATTTCAGTCTTTCGATTCCCGAAGGACAGTTTGTCTCCGTCGTCGGCAGCAACGGATCCGGAAAGACATCCATGCTCAATCTCATCTGCGGAACGATCCTCGCCGACAGCGGCCAGATTCTCATCAATAATACCGATGTGGCAAATCAGAAAGACTACGTCCGCCACAGACGCATCGGACGCGTCTATCAGGATCCCGCAAAGGGAACCTGCCCGAGCATGAATATCCTCGAGAATCTTTCCATCGCCGACAATAAGGGAAAATTCTACGGGCTTTCCAGAGGCACCAATAAAGCGAGAATTTCATACTATAAAGAAATGCTTCACGGCCTGAACCTCGGCCTGGAGGACAAAATCAACGTTCCGGTCGGTTCGCTCTCCGGCGGTCAGCGCCAGGCTCTGGCCCTGCTGATGGCTACCATGCAGCCCATAGAATTTCTCATTCTCGACGAACACACGGCCGCCCTGGATCCGAAAACGGCGGAAATCATCATGGAGCTCACGGATAAAATTGTACGGGAAAAACAGGTGACGACCATCATGGTGACTCATAATCTCAGATATGCCGTGCAGTACGGAAATCGTCTCTTGATGATGCATCAGGGGAGTGTTATATTGGATAAAGATGAAGAAGAGAAGCGAAACATCACAGTAGACGATATACTCTCCATCTTCAACGAAATCAGCATCGAATGCGGCAACTGAACGGCCGGAAAACGGCATGTATGCGGCATCGGATATCACCGTGACTTTTTTCCGTCCGTCATTTACGGAACTTCACAGATCACGGATTCAGAGAGAGGTTATAAATGTTAGATATCACAAAATATAAACACATTCACTGCATCGGCATCGGAGGCATCGGACTCAGCGCCGTAGCCGAAATTTTTCATTCGCGCGGATATACCGTATCCGGATCTGACATGAAACTTTCAGACACCACAACCCATCTCACCTCGAAAGGCATTACCGTCTTCGAAGGTCACGACGCCGCCAACATCGCCGGCGCCGATCTCGTCGTCTATTCAGCCGCAGTATCGCGGGAAAATCCAGAGATTCTCGCCGCGAGAGAAGCCGGTATCCCGACCGTGACGAGAGCAGAAGCTCTGGGAGCGCTCATGCATGACTATCCTGTCAGCATCGCTGTCTCCGGTACTCACGGAAAGACGACCACCACCTCGATGGTTTCTCTGATCCTTGATCATGCGCAAAAAGACCCCACTATCCTCGTCGGCGGAAATCTGAACGAATTTCACGGTAATGTCAAGATCGGTCAGAGCGATCTGTTCGTAACGGAAGCCTGCGAATATATGGACAGCTTTCTCAGCCTGAGACCGAAAATCGAAATCATCCTCAATATCGATTCCGATCATCTCGATTATTTCAAGGATCTCGATCATATCGTCGCATCCTTCGACCGTTTCGTAAAGCTGGTGCCGAGAGACGGCTGCATCATCGCTTATGAGGCGAATCCTTTCGTCAGCAGAGTCATCGCCGACGCAGACTGCCGCGTGATCACTTTCGGATTTAATGAAAATTCCGACTTTTACGCAGCCAACATCGAATTCAATTCCGACGGTCATCCGCTCTTCGACGTCTGCAGCAAAGGTGAAAAGCTCGGCAGAGTACAGCTTGAGATTCCCGGCGAACATAACATCAGCAACGCGCTCGCTTCCTTCGCCACCTGTTACACGCTCGGCGTCTCGCCGCAGGACATCATCGAAACGCTGCGCGGCTTTCACGGTACCCAGAGAAGGTTTGACGTCATCGGCACGACGAAAAAGAACGTCACTGTCATCGACGACTACGCTCACCATCCGACAGAGATCCGCGCTACGCTGAAGGCATGCCGCAACATTCCGCATAAGCGTCTGTGGTGCCTTTTCCAACCGCATACCTATACACGCACGCTGGCGCTCTTCGATGAATTTCTGACAGCTTTCGACGATACGGATATCCTCATCATGGCCGAAATCTACGCTGCCAGAGAAAAAAATATCTACAAGATCAGCTCCGAACGCCTGATCTCAGAGATCAGACAGCGGCAGCCCGATAAAGAAGCTTATTATTTCAGCACTCTCGAGGAAATCGCTGCCTTCGTCAGAGAAAACGCAGAAGACGGCGACATGGTTCTCACCATGGGAGCCGGCGATATCTACAAGGTGGCTGAAATGCTGATGGAGGACTGAAAACCGTCACGACGGACACGACAAAACGGCTCCTTCCAAGATCAGGAACGCTGTGCGGCGCGCAGAGACAGACTGCGCCGCACAGCGTTTTTTTATCATTCCGTCTGTCTCGCGCCCGTTTCACGCCCGGCTCGGTTTTTTTGTGTCTGTCTTTTCCGCGTCAGATCTGTCCGATCTCCACGCCGGAATAGTAATGACTGAGAATCTCCCGGTAATCCCTGCCCTGCTCCGCCATTCCGTCAGCGCCGTACTGACTCAGGCCGACTCCGTGTCCGCTTCCCGTCGTCACAAAAGTCAGCGTGTCGCCCGAAACGTCAACCTCAAAGTCAGCCGACTTCAGGCCCAGCAGCTCTCTCGTCTGCCTGCCCGTCAGCGTCAGCTCACCGAAGCGTATCTGAGATACCGAACCCCCGTCCGTTCTTCCGAGAATGCTGATATTTTCCGAAGTCACAGTCTGCGCCCCCGCTTCTCCGTATTCCGCGGCCAGCTTTGTCTTCAGTTCCTGCAGAGTGATCTGCGTCTCTACACCCTGATAGGGCGAATCCTCTTCATAATCTCCGCTTTCGACACTCCTCAGATAGGGAATGGCACTGACAAAGACATCCTCCGAATTCTCCGTTCTCTCGCCTCCGGAGGAGAAGAAAAGCGGCTGTTCCACCAGTTTTCCGTCGTAATAGAGCACCTCTCCCTCAGTCTGTCCGACCGCGCCGAGAATTTTCGGGAAGCTCTCCTCCATCCACTGATCTCCCTTTATCTCTTTCAGAGCCGTTTCGTCACGGTAAACCTGGCAGTGCGTGGTATCGCATACATATGCTCCTTCATCGGAATGAGCGCAGCCGCCCTCTTCAAACTGAGCCTTCCGCGCCGCGGCATACGTACGCGCCGCTACCGCCTGCGCCTTCAGCGCCTCCGTTTCAAATTCAGCCGGCATCTCCGAAGCGACGACGCAGGCGATATATTCCTCCAGAGGAATCTCCCTCACCTCACCGGTCTCCGAGATCAGCACATTCACCTTTTCCTGCGATTCCTCCGAAAGCTCCTGAAGCGTGACTCCGTCGTCCCTTTCTGATCCCTGATTCCTGCCGCTGCCGTCCTTTCCGTCCGTCTGAGAAAAATGAACCGGCAGACAGAGAGCCAGCAGAATGAGAAATACAGCGACAGGAATCATATTTTTTATTCCGCTGTATCCGCGCCGGTATCTTTCACTGCGTCTTCCGCCTCCCGCCGTCCTGCGGCGTGAGGACTGCATTCTCCGGAATAAACCTGTCCTTCTTCTCATATCCGTCTTCCTCCTGTCCGTAATATATATGACGGTACGGCGTAAAAAATCCCTTTCATCAGACGTTTCTGTCTGACGAAAGGGATTTTTCCGGATTCCGTTCTCTGTTTTTCCGTGCTCTTCACTTCCCGCCGGGATGTCTTTTCGCCGCTTCTCTCAGTCGACGCGGCTGATATCGGCTCCGATTCTGCGAAGCTTTTCGACAAACTGAGAATATCCTCTTTCGATATGATAAATCTCGGAGATCTCCGTCGTGCCCTCTGCGGCCAGCCCCGCCAGAACGAGAGCCGCTCCGGCGCGCAGATCGGTCGACATCACCTGACATCCGACCAGGTGCGTGCTGCCCGGAATGACGGCGCTTCTGCCTTCGATCGTAATATTGGCGCCCATACGATTGAGTTCGCTGATATGCATGTAGCGGTTCTCAAACACCGTCTCGATGACAGTACTTCTTCCCTCTACCGTAGTCAGAAGCGCCATAAACTGTGACTGCATATCCGTCGGGAATCCCGGATACGGAAGCGTCTTGATATCGGTAGCCACAAGCGGCGCCGCATCCGCTCTGACACGCAGCCCCTCCTGTGTATCCTCCACCAGGCAGCCGCATTCGCGCAGCTTTGCGATAACGGGACGCACGTGATCCGGCACGACGTTGCGGATGAGCAGATCTCCCCTGGTGATAGCTGCGGCCACCATGAAGGTTCCCATCTCGATCCGGTCCGGAATGACGATATGTTTCGTGCCGTGCAGATGCTCCACGCCTTCTATCTTGATCGTGTCCGTTCCTGCGCCCTTGATGCGGGCGCCCATTTTATTGAGGAAGCTGGCGAGATCCACGATTTCCGGCTCCTTGGCTACGTTTTCGATCACAGTCGTGCCCTCGGCCAGAGAAGCGGCCGCCATGATATTTTCCGTAGCCCCGACACTCGGGTAATCGAGATAGATCTTCGCTCCATGCAGTCTGTCCGCTCTCGCCTCCACGTAATTGGCCCCGTACTCCAGCTCCGCGCCCATGAGCTCGAAACCCTTCAGATGAAGGTCGATCGGTCTGGCGCCGATCGCACATCCGCCCGGAAGAGCCGCTCTCGCACTGCCCAGCCGTGCCAGAAGAGGGCCCATCGTAAGGATCGAAGCTCTCATACGCTTTGCCAGATCAAACGGGACTTCATTGCGCGTCACGCTGAGGGCGCGCAGAGAGAGAACATTTTCCTTAAAATCGGCTTTTACGTCCACATCCAGGCCTTCCAGAAGCCTGCACATAACATCGACGTCCCGAAGATCCGGGACATCGCAGATCACACATTCCTCGTCTGACAGCAGCGTCGCCGCCATGATCGGAAGAACCGAATTTTTCGATCCGCTGATCGTAACCTCGCCTTTCAGCGGTCCGTTATTTTTAACTAAAAACTTAGCCACTTTTCTCCTCCAAAATGTATTTCACAGGATCTCCGAAATACATGTTATCTGTAGAGCTCCTTCAGAGCATCGCTATTATTCTATGCGATTCCGACTGCCGTGTCAAGGCAGAGCGTGTCTGGAAAAGGATTCTTCCCGTCAGACCCTCCCTGACGGATTCAGCTCCGTATCAGAAAGAAAACAACCGATATTACTCAAGATTTTCCGGAGCCGGGGAAATTTACCGTATTTTTATTATACACCAGAAAAGAACGGCGGGCAATCGGGCGGAAACGTGTAAAAGCTCTTCCGGCGGCATTTTAAGAGAAATTAAGACATTTTCTGTCGGAGTTCTTCATCCGGCCTCCGGCCCGGGCTACATGATTCTGCACAGCAGAACGGCCAGCCATACGCCTACCGCATAACCCGCCACTCCGGACGCTACAGTATGCCTCATTTTTTTCACATGAGTCGCACCGAAATAGACGGCTACCGCATACAGAATCGTCTCACTGCTCCCCATCATGACAGACGCACACCGGCACAGAAAACTGTCGGGGCCGTAGACGCCGGCGATCTTTTCAACGATCGCCAGCGTTCCGCTTCCGGATACAGGCCGCATGATCATAAAGGAAATCAGCTCTTTCGGAATCCCAAGCGGCGTCAGCAGCGGCGCGCACAGTTTTTCCAGAAGGCCGAGCGCGCCCGAATCCGTCATGATCTGGATGACCACAAAGACAGCGATAATATACGGTGTAATCTCTACAGCAGACTGAATCCCTTCTCTGCATCCGTCGACAAAGAGATCATATACCGGCGCTTTTTTCACAAAGCCGTGGAGGAGAATCAGCAGCAGAAGCGCCGGCAGAAAAAATCCGGAAACTGCAGCAAAGATCTCATTCATCGCGCCGAAAGCCTCCCTCTGCCGCGCACCGCGGCGCGCCGTTCACAGCAGCGGCACAGGAGAATGCTGACCGCCGTAGCCGCCGCACCGGACAGGACAGATGGCAGAATGATATCCTCGGGAGCAGCCGACCCGGCGTCCGCTCTGATCTGAATCACCGTAATGGGAACCAGCTGAAGCATCGACATATTGACGGCCGCAAACATACACATCTCGTCGCTCGCCTCTTCGCGTCCGCCGTTTTCCTCATCGAGCATTCTCATCGCCTGCAGGCTGAATACGGTCGCACTGTTTCCCGCACCGAAAATATTTGCCGCAAATCCCATCAGCATCATCATGATCGTCTCTTCATTTTTTTCCTTCGGAAAAAGATACTTCATAAAAGACCGGCTCCTGTTTGCAAGAGCATGGATCAGGCCGGATCCTCTCGCAATATTCATGAATCCGCTCCACAGCCCCATGATTCCCACCAGGCCCAGTACAAAATACACCGCATCCTCGCAGCTTTGGAGCATTCCCTGTGTAAAATTCCCGAATCCCTCTCCGGAGGGACTCTGGCCGGCCGCATAGCAGAGAAATCCCATGGCCAGCATTCCGAACCATATTTTGTTCAAACAGCTCACCCCGCTCATCTCACATTTTTTCTCATAAATGTTTATGCAGATGTTGCCAAAAAATTGCTCTAAAATGGTTGTAAAAAACAGGAAAATGAGTAATAATAAAGTATGCGGATATTTCTTCCGCACAGGAATATAATTTTTTCCGTCCGGCGAGCCGGACAGTCTGCGTTTCGGCAGACAGCAATCAGGAGTTATTTATGAATACAACCATAACGATCGGTGACGCCCTGCTGATTTTAGTCGGCGTCTGTGCCGCGGTCCTGCTGATCTATCTCATCAGAGCAGTCAGGCACCTCATTCCGGCATTAAAGGCTCTCAGCAAGATTCTCGAAGACACTCAGGTAGTGACCGGCATGATTTCAAACGCTTCCAGAGGTGTTGAGGATGTCGTCACTTCCGTTTCAGAGTCTTCTGCGGATATGGCTGAATTCATCAGGGAAAATCAGAGCTCTTTCAAGGCACTGGTCAGCCTGGTCAATGCACTCGTTGCTATCAAAAAATTATTTTCATAGTCAGATTAATTAAAAGTAAAGGAGAAAATTCATGAAAGCTACCGGAATTGTAAGAAAAGTCGATGAACTCGGAAGAATCGTACTTCCGATCGAACTGCGCAGAACGCTCAACATTCAGCACGAGGATCCTATTGAAATCTTCGTCGACGGTGAATACATCATGCTCAAAAAGTATGAACCTGCCTGCATCTTCTGCGGAAACGCAAAAGATGTCGTGACGATTCACGGAAAAAATGTATGTGCCGACTGTATCAGAGAGATCAAGGGTGAATAAGCCTCATCAGCCGGATTTCGGAAAACTGTGATTCTTACAGTCAGAAAAAGCAAAAAGCTGCGGTGCGCCGCAGCTTTTTTTATTCCGGTGCGATTCCCGGTCTTTTCCTATTCTTCGTCGAATTTGATCAGTGTGCTCGTCCCGATCGTATCCGCGCCCGCACGGATCATCTCTTCCACGGCCTTCGCATCCCGGATGCCGCCTGCCGCTTTGATCTTACAGTCCTTTCCGACCGTCTTTCTGATCAATTTCACCATATCCGGCGTTGTCGGGCCTTCAAATCCGGAAGCCGTCTTGATATAGTCCGCACCTTCTTCCGCCGCCATCTGGGAAACTCTTACGATTTCCTCCTGTGTGAGCAGCGGCGCTTCGATGATGATCTTGCACTGAGCCAGACCCTTTGTGTTGCGGACGACGTGGCGGATCTCCTCACGGACTTCTCTGTCCTTGCGCTCTTTGAGCAGACCGACGTTGATCATGAAATCGATTTCTCTGGCGCCTTCTTCCGCTGCCGAAATCGCCTCATAGATTTTCGCCCTGAAGGAGCCGCCTCCGCCTGGAAATCCCGCCGTGGAGACGATAACGATATCGCGGTTGCTTCTGAATTCCTCGAGACAGTATCTCACCATACCGGAATTGACACAGACCGCCCGGTAATGATTGATCATGGCCTGCTTGCACAGACTTCTGATGTCGCCGATCGTAGCCGTCTTCTTTACATTCGTATATTCGATTACACTGCTTAAATTTTCCACCTGGAAGCCTCTCTTTTTCTATGTATTTTTTCTGCCGGAAGCCGGATTATTTGATGATTTCGCCCAGCTGTCCGTTCTTCAGACCTGCCGCGTTGGCTTCGTCCGTATCGAGATGCATGTCGCGCTCATGTGTATCGCCGGCTCTTACTACAACATCATCGAAAATGAGAGATCTCGGGCCGTCAAACTTAACCTTGACGACATCCCCGTTCTTTACGCCCGCTTCCTCTGCCTGCGCAGTGGAGAGGTGAATGTGTCTCTGAGCTACGATAACGCCTTCCGTAAGCTCCACTTCACCCTTCGGACCTACCAGCTTGCAGCCCGGAGTGCCTTCCAGCTTGCCGGATTCTCTGAGAACTCCCTGGATACCGGTCGTAAAGCAGTCGGTCTGAGAGAGCTCCACCTGAGTCTGCTTTCTGTAAGGTCCGAGAATACGGATATTCTTCAGCGTTCCGATCGGTCCTACGATATCAACTTTTTCATCTGTCGCAAACTGACCCGGCTGGGAGAGCTTCTTGAAAAACGACATTTCGGCATCTTCACCGAAAAGAGTCTTGAAATCCGCTTCAGAAAGATGTACGTGTTTGTTGGAAATGCCTGCAGGTACTGTATAACCCATTTCGTCCTCCTTAATAATAGCTTATCCGTTATGTATATTGACTGATGACACTCCCTCCGGCAGACTGCCGGCGGATTCCCGGTCGCTCCGGCACCGGCTGCGGGAAACAGACGGACGGATCTTTCCGGGCATATGGGTTCGGGCGTGTCCCGCCCTACCGTAAAGGTTATGCCGTGCCCCGGGGCACGGCCCTCCTTCAATCATATTCAGAAGCCCGCGCCGCAGCTGCGGAGCGCGCTTTGCAGCGGACAGATTTTCCCTCCGCTTTCATGCATCACTTCTCGATGAGATATGTAATGTGCGAAAGCTGACGGAAATGCTCCTGATAATCGAGACCGTATCCCACGATGAACATGTCGTCCACCGTAAAGCCCTTGTAATCCGGCGTGACATCCGTCATCCTTCTCGCAGGCTTGTCGAGAAGAGAACAGATCCTGACCGATTTGATATTCCTGTCCGCAAAATAAGTATCTTTCAGATATTTCAGCGTGATGCCCGAATCCACGATGTCCTCCACCAGCAGCACGTGCCGTCCCTGAGGACTGATTCCCGGCTCTCTGGTGATGCGCACCTGTCCCGAAGATTCTGTACCGCTGCCGTAGCTGGAAGCCGCCATAAAATCGGTTTCGATATCGAGATCGATTTCACGGATCAGATCCGACATGAAGACAAATGCTCCTTTCAAGATTCCGATGACGAGGAGCTTTTCCCCCGCATAGTCTTCTGTGATCCTGCGTCCGAGCTCTTTCACCCGGTCCCTGATCTCATCCTCCGACAGCAGAATGCCGCCGACTTCATATCCTGGAACACTGATCAATTTTCGATATCCTCCCTTACCTTGTGCTGTCCGACCGTTCTTCCTCCTCCGCGTCATACTCCGTCGCCGTACTCTCGACGACGTTCTTTCCTTTCAGATCCTTTTCCGCTGAAAAAGATCCGTCGTCATCCTTCCAGTAACGATCCAGCTCATCGCGCAGATATGTCAGAATGAACAGCCAGAGTACCGCATCGTCGACCAGTCCGAACAGCAGAACCGGCGCAGGAATCAGATCGATCGGCATGAGCAGATATATTATACCAAATATGACGAGTAATTTCCTGCGTTTTGGAACTTTCGGGTCCTTTAAAAATGATTTTATCGATCTGATGCGCTTTATGAGTACGGCAAATGATATGAACTGCATGATATACTCCTGAATCCGGCATTTCCCGCAGCATTACAGAGCAGAAGCCGCAGAGTCCAGAAGATTCTCCAGCCGGTCGAGAAGTTCGCTGTCCCCCGTCTTCTTCAGGGAGGATACCGGAACGATGGCATCCTCCGCCTTCATTCCCAGCGTTCTGCGGATCAGAGCCGTATTTTTCGCCATGGCATTTCTCGAGATCTTATCCGCTTTCGTAGCGACCACGATACCGTCAAGTCCGTGATATTTCAGATAGTCGTACATCTGAACATCCTGCTTTGTCGGCTGATGGCGTATATCGACGAGCAGAACCACCTTCAGCAGATTCGGTCTGTTTTCGAGATAGTATTCCATCATCGAGCCCCACTCTCTGCTGACAGACTTTGACACCCTCGCATAACCGTACCCCGGCAGGTCGACAATGCGGAAAGCTTCATTGATCTCAAAGAAATTGATCGTCCTCGTCTTTCCCGGGCTGCCGCTGACCCTCGCAAAATTGCGCCGGTTGACGAGCATATTGAAAAGAGAGGATTTTCCGACATTGGACCTGCCGGCAAAGGCGATCTCCGGCAGATCCTCCGGCGGATACTGTTCTTTTTTTACAGCAACCGCCGCGAGTTCCGCTTTCTTTATTTTCATATCACTCCGCCTCTTTGACGAGAGCCTCCTCGAGAACCTCGTCTATGGTATCGATCTCTCTGAATTCGAGATCGTGTCTCACGTTCTGCGGAAGCTCATCGATATCCTTCATATTTTCACGCGGAAGCAGAACCTTTTTGACGCCGGCTCTGTGCGCCGCGATGACTTTTTCCTTGATGCCTCCCACAGGCAGCACCTTTCCCCTCAGAGTGATCTCGCCTGTCATCGCCAGATCTCTGCGCACCGGCGTATCCGTGAGTGCGGAAACCATGGATGTACACATGGTAACACCGGCGGAAGGGCCGTCCTTCGGCGTCGCTCCTTCCGGAATATGAATATGGATGTCTCTGTTCTTGTAGAACTCCTCATCGATGCCCAGCGCTTCGCTTCTGGCACGGATGACAGAGAGCCCCGCCTTTGCGGATTCCTGCATCACATCTCCCAGTTGCCCGGTCAGAACCAGCTTGCCGCTGCCTTTCATGACCGTCGTTTCGATGAAGAGCGTATCGCCGCCGACAGCCGTCCAGGCCATGCCTGTGGTCACTCCCACTTCACTGCCGCCTTCCACGATATCGTAGCTCGTCTTTTTCCTGCCGAGATAAGATTCCAGATTTCCCGCTGTCACGCGGTAGGAAGCGCTGCGCTTTCCGCTCTCCACGACCTTTCTTGCCGCTTTCCGGCAGATGCTTCCGATCTCCCGCTCGAGATTCCGCACGCCGGATTCACGGGTATAGTAGTTGATCACGTTGCGGATCGCGCTTTCTGAAATGCTGATCTGTTTCTTTTTCAGACCGTTTTCTCTGATCTGCTTCGGAACGAGATGACGCTGCGCGATCTTGACCTTTTCCTCTTCCGTATATCCCGTAAGACTGATGAGCTCCATGCGGTCCAGCAGCGGACGCGGTATCGTGTCCGTGGAATTGGCTGTCGTGATAAAGAGGACCTTCGACAGATCAAACGGCAGATCGAGATAGTGATCCTTAAAGTCTCTGTTCTGTTCCGGGTCGAGAACTTCCAGCAGAGCGGATGCAGGATCTCCGCGGTAATCCGACGCTACCTTGTCGATCTCGTCGAGCAGAAATACAGGATTGTTGACGCCCACGTCGCGGATCGATGTGACGATTCTGCCCGGAATAGCTCCCACATAGGTTCTCCGGTGACCGCGGATCTCCGCCTCGTCGTGAACGCCGCCCAGAGACATGCGCACGAATTCTCTGCCGATGGAGCGCGCGATGGAACGCGCGATCGATGTCTTTCCCACACCCGGAGGACCTACCAGGCAGAGGATCGGCCCCTTGTAGTTTTCCGACAGACTCATGACCGCCAGATATTCCAGGATTCTGTCCTTGACCTTCTGCAGACCGTAGTGATCCTCGTCGAGGATCTTTTTCGTCTTCTTCAGATCGATATCATCTTCTGTGGATTTATTCCACGGAAGCTCCAGCACACATTCGATGTACGTACGGAGTACGGAAGCATCTGCGGATGCCGGCTGAATGCGCAGCATACGTTTGATTTCCTTTTCGACCTTATCATGAGTCTTCTTTTCAAGGTTCAGCTCTTCCAGCTGTTTCAGCCAGCCTTCGACTTCGTCTTCGATCGATTCGTCCTGACCCAGCTCACCCTGAATCGTCTTCATCTGCTCGCGCAGATAATATTCTCTCTGGTTTTCATTCAGACGGCTCTTGACCTTCTGCGAGATCTCCTGTTCGATCTTTAAAACTTCGTTTTCTCTGCGCAGAAACTCACTGACCTTTTCCAGACGTTCGACCACATCGACAGCCTCGAGAATCTGCTGCTTTTCCTCGACCTTCAGATCAAGGTTGGAGGTGATCACATCCGCCAGTCTGCCCGGTGAAGCGATCGCCTCGATGCCCGGCAGAATCTCGGCCGTCAGCTTCTGCGATACCTCCACATACTCGACAAACTGCTGCAATACGGCTCTGCGGAGCGCCTCCGCATTCGGATCGTCCATTCTGACAGACTTTTCCCTGATATATTCGATCTTTGCTCTGAAGTACGGAACCTCGTGGATCATATCCGTGATTTTTCCGCGCGAAACGCCTTCCACAAGAACCCGGATCGCATTGCCCGGCAGGCGCAGCATCTGTTTGATACGCGCCACTGTTCCGAACCGGAAGAAATCCTCCGGTGTAGGCAGATCTGTCTCGGAATTTTTCTGCGTGACGAGAAAGACGGTCTGATCCGAAAGCATCGCATGCTCCAGCGCGCTGACCGATTTTTCCCTTCCCACATCAAAATGTATGACCATCGTCGGGAAAATCGAAATTCCTCTCAGAGGAATTACCGGCATCTCATCCGACGGCATGCTTTCCACATGGACAAGATCCTCGATCATCTTGTCATATCTCTCATCGGAGCTCTCTCTGTCTTCCGCTCCGCTGACTTTTTCTTCTTCATTATCCGGGGTACCTTTCAACATGTCTTTTTCATTTTCTGACATATTT
>CALXIZ010000014.1 GCA_944388495.1 uncultured Clostridia bacterium
ATTTCAGGAGGATTGCTGAGAGCAAACAGAATACGAAATATCTTTGCCGTCGCTGCGATTTTTCTTACGACTTTTATGATTGCAACGATATTCAGCTTCGGTATCAGTTATGCGGACAATTACCGTACCATGACGGTACGAAACGACGGAACGACAGCGTCTGTCACCCTTACGGGCGCGACGGCGGAACAGAAAAAGGATCTGGAAAAAGCAGAGGGCGTAAAAAGTATAGGGGAGGAGATACCGGTCGGTTTCTTTGAAGCCCGTGAATCGTCTCTTTCTGACGTCTATGTCCTGTATAAAGACAGGGTTAATTTCGAAGAGCAGTACACGCCGGCCATCAGTGATATTACCGGGAATTATCCTGTCGGACGCGATGAAATCATGGTTTCGGAGGCTGCCCTGAAGACGCTCGGAATTTCCGCACCGCAGGAGGGCATGGCGGTTTCCTTTACATTCGATACACCGGACGGATACAGATCGGAAACATTTTGCCTGTCGGGATGGTTTCGCGCCTATGTGCCCGGAAGCACCGCCGTCATTCTCGTATCGGAAGCTTTCTGTCAGGAGTGCGGGTACGGACTTTCCGACGGTATGCTGACGATCGATACCGGATGGAACACTGCAGGCGAGGATCTGGAGAAATATACATCTCTCGGCGAAGATCAGGAATTTCAGGACCGTTATCTTTCCGGAGACAGCAGCACCTCCGACCGGATCAGGATCATCGCTCTGATCTGTATGCTCGCTCTGTTTATCGTACTCAGCGGATATCTGCTGATCTACAACATATTCTATATCTCCGTTACAAGAGATATCCGGATCTACGGCCTGCTCAAAACGATCGGAACGTCTCCGCGCCAGCTGAAAAAAATCGTTCTGCGCCAGGGAATAATCCTCGGAATTTGCGGTATCGTTCCCGGACTGATTCTGAGCTTTCTGACATCCTTTTTCATCGTACCTCATGTCATGTCAGCATTCACGCAGACATCGGACGGATTTGACAGAGTTTCCGCTTCGCCTCTGATTTTCCTGTTTGCAGTCGCTTTTTCCGCTTTCACGATCCGGATCAGCTGCAGAAAGCCCGCGAAAACCGCAGCTGAAATTTCTCCGGCGGAAGCCGTAAAATACACAGGTATACGGGAAAACGGAAAAAAGATGCGTCATTCCTCCGGAGGCGGAAAGCTGTATAAGATGGCGCTGAGGAATATTTTCCGGGATAAAAAACGGGCGGTAATCGTATTTTTATCTCTGTTCATGGGTTCTGTCACTCTGCTCTCCGTAAGCAGCTTTTTCGGAAGTCTTGATGCAGACAATTACGCAAAAGCTTATCTTCCTCATGATTTCTCCTATTCCTATCACGCCTATGCCGCCTCCGGCGAAGAAGAGGGATTTTCTCAGGAGTTTCTCGATGAGGTCATGTCACTGGAGGATATCACGGATGCGGAAACGGTTTCCCGGGTCTGGCTTCAGATCGATTTTGACGAAGAGGTTCTTCTGCCGGTTCTCACATCCGGATATCCGGATCTCGGGGATGATCCTGAAGCGGCGGAATCGGTCATACAGACTATGAGAAGTCTGGCTGAAAGAGGAGAATACGGCTGTTCTGTCTACGGAGTTGACGATGACTTTATCGGAGAGTATAACAGAAAGCAGGAAAAGGAAGAGGAAAAAATCGATGAAGATGCTTTTCGCGACGGACGTGTCATGCTCATTCTCAAATACATGGCTCCGGCTGAAGAACTGACCGGAAAAAATATTACACTGATCTCTTCGGAAACAGGTATGTCCTCCTCTGCAGAGATCGCCGGTGTTCTTTCTTTTTCAGAATTCGGGCACGGGTCTTCCATGCTCGCAGGAGCTCCGGAAGGATTTATCGTCAGCCGTTCCTTTCTGGACAGGCTCGGTGTAAAAGCACCCGTCGAGTCCGTCGACATCGATGTGGCATCAGGAAAGGAAGAGGAAATCGGACAGCAGCTCAGAACGCTGAATGAAGAATACCTCGAAGAAAATACTTATGATTTTACCGCCAGAACAGACGCTTTGGCTGACTTCAAAAACTCCATGAAAACGCTCGAGCTTTCCGGTGATGCTGTCTCTGTCCTTCTGCTGTTTATCGGCGTTCTCAATTTCGTCAATGTTATGGTCACCGGTATGATAACGAGGAAAAACGAATTTGCTGTTCTGGAAAGCATCGGCATGACAAAGAAACAGATCCGAAAGACAGTGACTCTCGAGGGATTCTTTTACGCGCTTTTTTCGGCTCTGCTCATTCTGACCGCCGGAAACGCGATTCTCTCTGCAGTGGCTGCGCTCGTTCCGTCTGTCGCTGACTATGCGGATTTCCGTTATCCTGCAGCGGCACTTCTGATTCTTTTCATTCTGATCTTTGCTGTCTGCCTGAGTGTGCCGCAGCTGGTATACCGGATCACTTCAAAAGCAACCGTGATGGAGCGTCTCCGGGATTTCGGCAGCTGACCCGAAAACACAGGAGAGAAAAAGAGAAAAAAGGAGGTGAGAACGACGGCTGAGATTTTTCTGCTGGAAGATGATGAGATGCTCAGCAGGGGGATAGAGATCGCGCTGAAAAAGGACGGGCATCACATCACGCACCGTTTTACTTTCCGTGAAGCGGCTGCAGATCTCGAAGCGGGGACGAGACATGATCTGTTTCTCCTGGATATCAATCTTCCCGACGGAAGCGGCCTCACATTCTGTGAACAGATACGGAGCCGCTGCGCCGCTCCCGTCATTTTTCTGACAGCGGATGACACGGAAGAGGATATGCTGTCCGGATTTACCGCCGGATGCGATGATTATATCGTAAAACCTTTTTCGCTTGAAGTTCTGCGCAGAAAGGTCGACGTGATCCTGATGCGTACGGGAACGGAACCCAAACATATTATACGTTACCGGGATCTGGAGATAGACTGTGACAGAGCCTGTGTGCGTCTGCGCGGAGAACAGCTGAGACTGACAGCGACAGAATACCGTCTTCTGAAATATCTGGCAGAAAACAGAGGGAGAGCCGTCAGCCGCGGTACTCTCATCCGCGACATCTGGGATATCCGTGAGGATTTTATCGATGAAAACACACTGAGTGTGAATATCAGGCGGCTGCGTAAAAAGCTGGGAGACGATCCGAAGAATCCGTCCTATATCATTACGCTGTTCGGTCTGGGCTATACTTTCGGGAAATAGCAGACGGAAGCTGTTACATGACATCATATGAGACGGTGCCGGACGATACCGCATGTGACAGCAAAGACTGTACCGGAGAAAGCCGCCGATTCCCGGTGCAAAAGAGATAAATTGTGATAAAATAGAGACATGATGCAGTACGCAGACGCGCGGCTTTTCTGCAGCATGTCTCTTTTCACCGCCTGCCGGACAGACAGACCCAGCGTAAACGGCGTACACATCCCGTATATAGGAGTATAAGGAGAGAAAGAATCCGACTGAAGCTGATGAAAAAGAATGAGAAAAAAAGGAACAGGAGCAGAAAAAAAAGAAAGATAACAGCAGGATATTTAAGATTTCTGTCCGTTTTCATTCCTGCCGTAACAGCATCGGCAGGAATACCGGTGAGTATTTTTCTGTGGTTTCGTCTTCATGATGCAGCGGCCTGTGCTGCCGTTTTTTCCCTCATCGTTGTTATCTTTCTGTCCGTTATGATAAACAACAGAATAAACAGACGATACTGCGATGATCTGCTGGAAGATCTGACTCTTCTCATAGAAGAGATTATCGACGCGGAATTTACCTGTATCTTTCCGGAAAATGAAGATTCTCTGACGTCACGTCTCCAGAATCAGATCAGAAAACTGGCTCATCTTCTCAAACTGCAGAACGACCGGCTTGCAGAGGAAAAAGACAGTATTCAGAGCCTTATATCCGATATCTCACATCAGATCAGAACACCTGTATCTGCGGTGAGGATGTTCGGCGAGCTGCTGCAGACACAGGAGGATGTCACAGAAGAGGAGCGGAAAGAGTATTGTGAAAATCTTCAGAAATCGCTGGATAAACTCACATTTCTTACCGATTCACTGATCAGAATGTCCAGACTGGAAAGCGGCATCGTCAGATTCCGGCCCAGAAGGCAGCCTGTCAGCGATCTGATTCTGGAAGCGGTACATCAGATACAGCATGCGGCAAAGAGCAGAGAAACAGATATTGTGATCGGAAATATTGTCTCTGCCGATCTTACCTATGATCTGAAGTGGACGACGGAGGCGCTCGTCAATATTCTCGATAATGCTGTAAAATACACTCCGGAAAAAGGAAGGGTGGAGATTTCCGTTTCGGAATACCCGTCTTATCTTTGTATCAGTGTTTCCGATAACGGCGCCGGAATTCCGGAAGAAGAACAGGCTCTCATTTTTCAGAGATTTTACCGGGGCAGCGCGTCCCCCGGCAGGGACGGAATCGGAATCGGCCTGTATCTCGCCAGGAGAATCATCGTCGAACAGAACGGATATATCAGAGTTTCCTCTGCAGGCAGACAGGCGGGATCCTGTTTTTCTGTCTTTCTGAAAAAGACACAGGAGGGAGATTTATGCGCATCTTAATTGCAGAAGATGACAGAGATCTGAATAAAATCATTTCAAAAAAACTCCGGGCTGAGGGATTTACCGTCGAGAGTGCCTATGACGGTCAGGAAGCACTGGACCATCTTCGGCTTCTTCCGTATGATCTGGCAGTCATGGATATCATGATGCCGAAATCGGACGGCCTGGAGACGGTAAAACATCTGCGGGAGGAAGGAAATCTGACTCCTGTGATTCTTCTGACAGCAAAAGACACCGTACAGGATAAAGTAAACGGACTGAATATCGGAGCCAATGATTATATCGTCAAACCCTTTTCCTTCGATGAACTGATCGCACGGATCCATGCCGTGACGCGGACGGCTGCCGGAAACCCGGGCAATGTTTATTCTCTCGCTGATCTCACTCTCGATGTAAAGACTCATACGGTTATGCGCGGCGGCCGTGAAATCTCACTGACAGCGAGAGAATATGCTCTTTTGGAATATCTGATGAGAAACAGAAATCAGGTGCTCTCCCGGCAGAAAATCGAGGACAATGTCTGGAATTTTGACTATGGCGGAGGTACCAATATCGTCGATGTCTATATCAAATATCTCAGAAAAAAAATCGACGAGGATTTTCCTGTCAAGCTGATCCACACCGTGCGGGGAGTGGGATATATTCTCAAAGAGGGCGAACAGAAAAAAGAAAAATGACCTCCGTTTTTTCATTTTTTCTAATCCTTTTCTAATTCTTCCGCGTTACACTGTGATTGTAAGATAAAACAACCGCACAGAGGAAAATTTTCCTCCCGCGCAGAACAGAATAGAAAGAAGAAAGTGAAGGAGAAGAGACATGATGAAAAAAATCAGAACATTATTCATACTGGCACTGACGGTTTCCTGTATATTCCTGACAGCAGGATGCTCCGGCGGATCCGGCGGAAATTCCGATACACCTGCATCAGGCAATACGGCAGCCGTTTCCGGCAGCGGATCCGCTGCTCAGACGCAGACAGAAATCGGCCTTGAAGAGGCGGAAAAAATCGCTCTGCAGGACGCAGGCATCGCAGAAGCGGACGCTGTCTATGTCACAGCACATCCGGAATATGACGACGGTGCATATATCTACAATGTAGAATTTTATTCCGGAAATACAGAATATGATTATGAAATCGATGCCTATACCGGCGAAATCCGATCTTTTGATCAGGACATCGAAAATTACACGATAGGTTGGATTCCTCAGGGAAACAGCGTTCAGATCGATGTGGAGGCAGCAAAAGCTGCGGCATTCAGCAAGGCAGGAGTAACGGAGGATTCCGTAACGCTGACGAAAGCCGAGCTGGAATACGATGACGGAAGAGCTATGTATCAGATCGAATTTATCCACGATAAGATGGAATACGAATTTGAAATCGATGCAGCGGATGGAAGTATCATCCAGCAGGAAAAGGAATCCGTTTACTCATAAACCGATTTCTGATACAGACGAAGAAAAGCGTAAAATCCGGCCTGAAAATACAGACGGATATCCGGGAAATGTCCGGATCTGAAGAAATCCGGATCTGAAGAAACTTGGGAAATCACGAAATTCAGATTCATTAATTAATATGACACAATAAAAATCGTATCGTAGCCGGCTCAGGATACCGGGGCAAAAGGCGCGATACGATTTTTATTTCCGTAAATATAATAAATAATAATAAAATAAAAAGAGAGGATAATTATTATTGTGACGAAGATGATGACGAAGAAGATGAATTGGAATTATATAGAAATTTTAATGCGTAAAATCCCGGTTTTCTGTTGATTTGATATAACTATTCTTAAAATTAATATTTTAGGAATAGTTGTCCGTGTCTCACGTCTGCTTCCCTTTTCCGTATTTTGTCCGTGTCATTTTTTTATCCGTCGTCTTTTATCCTATAATATTAAAAATATATAATAAAATCCCGAAGCCCGTGCCTGTCACATCACAGGCACGGGCTCTTTTTATCATACATATCATACATACTGATTTCGTTTCAGATAACCATTCATTTCATGACTATCTCTCTCAGCAGGAGATTCCGTTGAAAATATAGTCTGTGATCATATCTTCATCCCAGTTTTCCCGGAAAGGAAATAACCGGCCGAAGATATGTTTCTCCGGGTCTGCGGAATCTGCAACCGCTCTCTGCAGAGAAAGAAAAGCTCCGATCAGCATCGTGACGATAAACTCAGGATCCATTTTTCTGAACTCACCGCTCTGCTGTCCTTCTCTGACGATAGAAAGAAGGAGTTCGTTGCGATACGTGAGAATCGAAGAAATTTCTTTCAAAAGGCTGCTTTCCTGCTGAAAGATCATACCCGGTTCGAAAGCCGTCAGAAAGTGACCTTTAAACATTTTCACCTGTTCAAGATCAAGGCGGATCATGGCTTTCATTTTTTCCGACGGACTGCCGCAGGACAGAATATCACGGCGTACCTTTTCCTCGTATTCCTCGCGGAACCGGCGTGACCATTCCGCAGCCAGTTCTTCCTTGCTCGGAAAATATTCGTACATTGTGGCCTTCGCTATCCCGCATGCTTCTGCGATATCCGCCATTTTTGTCTCACGGTATCCCTTCCTCTCAAAAAATCCGGAAGCGGCATCCAGTATTTCCTTTCGTCTGTCATTTCTTTTCATGCTTTGACCTCCGTCCCGCAAGCCACGCAGCCTCGCGGTAAAGACTGATCTGCTTCTTTGCCAGACGTCTCTTTCCTCTTTTCGTTTCGATATCATCCACGATCGCATACAAAACAGGAATGATAAAGAGTGTGATCAGTGTCGATGCGGTCAGTCCTCCGATGATCGATACCGCCATAGGAGCCATGATTTCCATGCCGTCTCCCGCACCGATCGCCATCGGAATCATACCGATGACAGTCGTCAGTGTGGTCATCAGAATCGGTCTCATACGTGTGCTGCCTGCCTGAGCGATAGCCTCATCTCTTCCCATCGTCATCCTGTTCTGTTCGATGAATTCCACGAGCAGAATAGCATTATTGACGACAATACCGATGAGAATGATCAGACCGATCAGCGACGGCATGGAAAGCTTCATGCCTGTCAGAAACAGCGCAAGGAATGCGCCGGACATCGCAAACGGAATCGACATCATGACCATCAGCGGCAGAATAAAGGATTCAAACTGAGCCGCCAGCACGATATATACCAGGAGGACGGAGATGATAAGAGCCAGTAAGAGATCGGCAAAAGTATCCAGCATCTGCTCCTGTATACCGCTCTCTGCGTAATAGACGCCGTCCGGAAAATCGTATTCATCGACTATACGGTAAATCTCTTCAGACGCTTCGTTGCTGTCAGCGTTTTCCGTCAGCGTGATATCGATATTCTGAACGACCTTCTGTCCCGTTTTGTTGATCGCTACCGGAGAATTGCCGGATTCAAAATCCGCAATCTGGTAAACCGGAACAGACAGACCTGTCGAGCCGGTAACACTGATATTTCTCAGATTTTCCAGAGAAGCGGAATCCGCGTCTTTCAGAGAGAGTACGACATCGATATCCGTTCCGTCGATTGTGACGCTTGTCGCTGTCGTTCCGGAAAGAGAACCTGACAGCGCGGAAGCCAGCTGATAGGCTGTAATGCCATAGCTCGCCGCTGTCGTTCTGTCGAGTGAAATCTGCATCTCCGGACTGCCCTCTTCCACATCTGTTGTGATTTCCTCGATACTGTCGATTTCTTTCAGCTGCGAGGCCAGATCGACGGCGGCATCGCTGACAGAATCCACATCTTCACCGAGCAGTTCCACTGTGACATCCGAGCCGGAAAGACTCATACTCATGCTCGAGGTCATCTCGTATGTCATCTCCGCTCCGGCGAGATCACGGAAATGCTGCCTGACGTCATCCATGACCTGTTCTGTCGAACGCTCTCTCTGTTCTCTTTCGACCAGCGTGACAGAAATCGAATCTGTGGCGGAGGCGGAAGTGAGAGCGGAAGAAGAACTGCCTGCGCTGTAAGTGATATGTTCCACTTCCGGCAGCGTAAGACAATATTCCTCGATCGGAGTGAGAAAACGGTCTCTCTCTTCCAGAGACGTCCCGTAAGGCATCTCTGCCGTTACCGAAAACGTTCCTTCGTCTGTCGCAGGCAGCAGCTCCCAGCCGACGAACGACAGTAAAGAGACGGATGCCGCAAAAATCGCCAGCAGCAGTGCGAGAATCCGCTTTCTGCGCTTCAGTATCCATCGGCAGGCCGATTTATATGCCTCTGTCATATAATCGATGAACGCCGCAAACCGGTTGACTATTCTGTAACGGTAAAAGAAAGGTCCGATTCTCACATAATCCTGAGAGACAGAGCTGTCCAGAAGCTTCGAGCATAACATCGGAACGACGGTGAGCGAGACTGCCAGCGATATGAGAAGCGCTCCGATGATCGTATAGCAGAAATCCCGGAAGACCATCCCCGCAAGGCCTCCGGAAAGAGCGACCGGAAGATAGACGACGACACTGGTAAGCGTCGAAGCCATAACGGCCAGCCCCACTTCCCTGCTTCCCTCTACGGAAGCGTCTCCGGCCGAAAGGCCCATTCTGTTGCGCCGGAATATGTTTTCCAGCACCACGACGGAATTGTCCACCAGCATCCCGACTGCCAGCGTCAGAGATCCCAGTGTGATCAGATTGAGTGACATATCCAGTACATGCATGATACAGAACGTAGCCAGTATAGATGTCGGAATTGAAATTCCGATCACGAGCGTCGAACGGACATTACGCAGGAAGAAAAAGATGACGATAATCGCCAGAATAGCTCCCTGTACAGCTGATTCCGCTACCGAACGGATCGAGCTTCTGACAAAATCAGACTGATCGAAGCCGATGGAAAACTGTACTTCATCTCCGAATTCCCGTTCCAGAGATTCTATCGTCTCCTGCACTGCATCGGACAGCTCCACAATATTGGCATCCGAGGATTTGCTGATGCTGAGCGCAATCGCCTCATTTCCGTCCAGACGGCTGACGGAAGAAGCCTCCGAATCCTCATAACGGACGCTGGCGACATCCTTCAGCGTGATGACACTGCCGTCGCTGAGCGTCACCGGCATATTCTCAATTTCCGCTATACTTTCAAATTCCCCGTTTGTACGGACGATGACTTCCTGAGAGCCGTTTTTCACCGTTCCGCTCGGAAGACTTACGTTTTCCGACTGAAGAAGTGAAGATATCGCAGACATCGTAAGCCCGTAGCCTGTAAGCTTGTTCTGATCAAAATCCACAGCGATCTGAGGATCGGTACTGCCGGTCATCGACACAGAAGCGACGCCTGAGATGCGTTCGAATCTCGGTATGATATTATTCTCCAGATACTGCGCGAGCTCTGATGTGCTCCTGCCGGAATAGGCATAGATCTGCATGACAGGTACGGCATCCATATTCATTTTCATGATCGTCGGTTCTGAAGCGCCGTCAGGAAAAGAATTCTGCACGAGAGAAAGCTTTTCTCTCATATCGAGTGTCGCAAAATTCATGTCCATATCCATATCAAATTCCAGCATGACGACGGAAACTCCTTCCGATGTCATGGAATACATCTCCTGTACGCCCTCGACTGAAGCAAAGGTCTCTTCGATCGGCGTCGTGATAAGAGAATCCACCTCTTCCGGTCCTGCACCGGTATAGGTGACCATTGTCAGCGCATACGGATAATCGATGTCCGGCAGCAGAGCCTGGGGGAGCCGGAAAAGAGAAACCGCACCGAGTATCAGGACGGCTGCCAGAGCCATGATCATCGTCACAGGTCTTTTTACCGCTAATTTTGATAACATATTAACTCCTGTTCTGCTCTGCAGCGTCTGACTGCTCTGCCGGGCCGTTCTGCTGCCCGACAACTCTGACATGTTCTCCGTCGCTGACGTAATCCTGTCCGCGTACGACGATCATCTCTCCCTCCCGCAGAGAGGATGTGATCTCCGCATCCGTTCCGTTGTCAATGCCTACGGTAACCGGGCGCAGTTCGATGATATCTCCCTCTGTGAGGACCGCCACATAGCTCTGTCCCCTCTTCGTCACTACAGCATCCGAAGGAACGAGCACCACATCCGTCTTGTTTTCCGTTATGACAGGAACTTCCGCCAGCATACCCGCTTTCATATTTTCATAGTCGGCAAGAGTTATTCTGACGTCGTATGTATATGTTCCCTGCTCCGGCGTATCAGCTATTTCAGTCACCGTTCCGGTATACGGATCTTCGGACAGAGAGCGTATATATACTTCGACCTGCTGTCCTTCCGTCACGCTATTGATCAGATATTCCGAAACCTCTGCCTCGAGTGTCAGCGATGATGTATCGGAAATCACAACAGCCGGCGAGGTCTGAGCTGCAGCTCCTCCTGCCGTGACGCTCACCGTCTTTGCCGTTCCGCTCGCCGGAGCCGTCACGGTATAGTACCGGAGTGTCGAGGAAGCGGCATCCGCGCTCAGCTTTGCCTGCGTCAGAGCACTGTCTGCGGTTTTCTGCTGCAATACAGCATTATCATACTGCATCAGAGCAGTATCATGCTGCAGTACGGCATTATCGTACTGTGAGACAGCATTGTCATACTGTGTCTGTACGGATTCCAGATCCGACAGAGATACAGTCCCGGCGTCATACAGCGACTGCATCCGGTCCAGTGAAGTTTTCAGCGCATCCACATTGTCCTGCGCGGACCGGATGCTGAGTTCAGCCTGTTTTACCTGAGTCTGCACCTGATCCGCCTGTATCTTTGCCTGATCGACCTGAGTTTCGGCCTGCCGCACCTGAGCCTCGGCCTGCTCGGCCTGTATCTCGGCCTGTGTGCTGTCAATCGTAAAAAGCGCCTGACCGGCCGTGACATGATCCCCTTCGCTGACGAAAACCTCTGTCACCTCTCCTGATACCAGAGGAATGACATTGATGTCGCCTTCAGAGGATACGAGTCTGCCGGAAACGGGTGAAGACTGAGAGATGTCGCCTTTCGTCACCTGTTCCGCCTGTACGTTCGTGAGAACAGCCTCTTCCGCCTCCTTTTCGTTTTCCTCCATCTGCAGCTGGATGATGCGGAGTACCGAAGCTACGATAAAGACCGCCAGTATCAGGAAAAAAATGATTCCCGCTCTGCTGCGCTTCGGCATGTCTTTCTTCGTATCGCTGATTTTCCGGCGTATTTCGGGAATCATATTCTCCGCTTCCTCTCCCGTCGCCTCCGCAGCGAGATTTCGAGTCCTGAGAGCTTCGTTTCTGCTGTCAGGGCTGTCTTCTCTGTTTTCTCTGTTTTCTTCTGTCATACGTCCTCCTTTTTTCTGATAATTTTTTCCGACTCACGGGTCGGTTTGATATCAGTGTACCTCTGCCTTCCTGAAAAAGTCAATAAAAATCACTGTATGAAAAAAACGGCCGGAGGCCGGACTTCTGAAATCTGAAGTCCGGTCTCCGGCCGTTTTTTTCCGCCTGTCTCCCGTCTCTTTTTTATACGGGAATGAGAATCAGAAGGAGAGGATCTCTGTCCCTTCTTCTGTCACAGCGATCGTATATTCGTACTGAGCCGACGGAAGTCCGTCAGAGGTGTAGACTGTCCAGCCGTCATCCTCATCTTCAAAGACATCCGGCTTTCCCATATTGATCATGGGTTCGATCGTAAAGACCATGCCGGGAACGAGAAGGATATCCTGTCCGGGTTTGCCGATATGGCTGACCCACGGATCTTCGTGAAACCCTTTTCCGATTCCGTGCCCGCCGATTTCACGGACGACAGAATAGCCGTTTGCAGAGGCATGCTGCTGAATCGCATATCCCACATCCCCGAGAAATCCCCACGGTTTCACAGCCTGAAGCCCGAGGTCGAGACATTCCTTTGTCACCTGTACAAGCTTTTTTCTCGCTTCGCTGACTTCCCCGATACAGTACATTCTCGAGGCATCGCCGTAATAC
>CALXIZ010000015.1 GCA_944388495.1 uncultured Clostridia bacterium
GCGGTTGCAAAGGCAAAAGAAGATACGGAGGATTTTGATTATACCTGCGGGATTCTGACAATGGTCGATGTGGATTTTACAGAGTACAGAAGACGAAATGATAACAGAATGGTGCGCAGAAATGTGATTCTGCCGAACTGGTTAAATGCAGAGGCCGAGCGGCTGCATCTGAATGTGTCGCGGGTTTTACAGGAAGCGTTGTCGGACAAAGTAGAACGTATGCGGTGAGAAACAGAGGAAAATACGGCAGGTATTGACCTCTTCGGATTCCGCGCCTTGATTTTTTCCCGGGTTTATGATGTAATATTTTAGCGCACAATATCATTCGGATAACATGGAGAAAACGACGGGAAGCCGGCAGGCCTCCCGTCCGGAGATCATTTATGGCATACAGAAACAGAGTGAATATTCTCGGCGTTCCCGTCGATATGGTGGACAAAGAGACAGCCTTCGGTATTTTCCGGGAGATTTTTGCCGAACCGGGCTGCAGTATGATCGTGACGCCGAATTCGGAGATCGTCCAGAACGCTTCAAAAGATCCGGAACTGAAATCACTGATCGCTTCCGCCGATCTGATCATTCCGGACGGCATCGGGCTCGTATACGCTTCGAGGCTGATGGGATGTCCGCTTTCAGAGCGGGTGACGGGGATCGATTTTCTCGAGAGTATCATCGAATACCTGTCCGGTACAGGAGAGTCGATCTTTTTTTTCGGCAGCAAACCGGGTGTTGCGGAAAAAGCGGCGGAGAAGATGAAGGAAAAATATCCGGGCCTTGCGGTAGCGGGAACGCATCACGGCTATTTCAAACCGGAGGAGGAAGAGGAGATCGTCCGCGAGATCAATGAGAGCGGAGCCGATTTTCTCTGTGTGGCCCTCGGTGCGCCGAAGCAGGAGAAATTTATCGCGTCGCACCAAAAGCAGCTTTCCGTGCGCGGCGCGATCGGTGTGGGCGGAAGCCTCGACGTCTGGGCGGGAAGCCTGAAGCGCGCGCCGGAATTTTACAGAAAGCACGGGCTGGAATGGCTGTACCGCTTCATACAGCAGCCTACGCGGTTTAAGCGCATGCTGGCGCTGCCCGCGTTTATGCTCAGAGTTATATTCAGCGGCAGAAAGTAAGGAGGAACCATAAGCCATGGCAATCAATGTGGAAATGCTGAAGGAAAAAGCGCGGGATATCCGTATCGATATCATCCGTGAAGTCTGTTCCGCGGGATCGGGACATCCGGGCGGCTCGCTTTCGGCAGCCGATATCATCACTTATCTTTATTTTGAAGAAATGAATATCGACCCGAAGGATCCGGATAAAAAAGGAAGAGACCGTTTTGTCCTCTCGAAGGGACATGCCGCGCCGGCTCTTTACGCGGCTCTGGCAGAGAGAGGCTATTTCCCGAAGGAAACACTTCTGACGCTGCGTCAGATCGGAAGCATTCTTCAGGGACATCCGGACAGAAAGAAAGTTCCCGGCGTCGATATGTCCACCGGTTCTCTGGGACAGGGCGTTTCCGCGGCTGTCGGCATGGCGCTTGCGGATCAGATCGACGGCACCGGCGCCCGCGTCTATTCCGTGCTCGGAGACGGAGAACTCCAGGAAGGCATGGTCTGGGAAGCGGCGATGGCGGCGGCTCACTACAGGCTTTCCAATCTCACGATTTTTGTGGATCATAACGGACTTCAGATCGACGGAAAAAATGAGGACGTCATGACAGTGGCTCCGGTCGCGGAAAAGTTTGAGAGCTTCGGCTGGGACGTGCAGAAGATCGACGGCCACGATTTTGAACAGATCGCACAGGCCGTGGAAAAGGCGAAGAAAGTGGCGGACAGACCGCAGGCGATCATCGCCGAAACGGTAAAAGGCAAAGGTGTCTCCTTTATGGAGGATCAGGCCGGCTGGCACGGAAAGGCTCCGGACGAAAAACAGGCAAAGCAGGCAGTGGAAGAACTGGGAGGAGAATGGTAATGGCGGACAAAATCTCAACTCGTCAGGCGTACGGCGACGCTCTGGTGAAACTCGGCAGAGAAAAGAAAGATATTATCGTAATGGACGCGGATCTCTCAAAGTCCACGATGACAGCGGGATTTAAGGCGGAATTTCCGGACCGTTTTTTTAACGCCGGGATCGCGGAGAGCAATATGATGGGAATGGCTGCAGGACTGGCTCTGTCGGGAAAAACTGTCTTTGCCAGCACATTTGCGATGTTTGCGGCCGGAAGAGCTTATGAGATCATCCGCAATTCCATCGCCTATCCGAAAGCAAATGTGAAGATCTGTGCGACGCACGCCGGCATTACCGTGGGAGAAGACGGCGCGAGCCATCAGTGTATCGAGGATCTGGCGCTGATGCGCGTTATTCCGGGCATGACGGTCATTCATCCGGCGGATGCCGTATCGACAGAAAAGCTTCTCAGACAGATCGCCGAAGAAGAAGGCCCGGCATATGTACGTCTGGGCAGACTGAGCATTCCGGTGCTCTATGATGAAAATACACCGATCGAGCTCGGCAGAGGAAACTGTGTCAGAGACGGCGGCGATGCGACGGTTATCGCCTGCGGCCTGATGGTAAATGAAGCGCTCATGGCGGCGGAGAAACTGGAAAAAGAAGGAATCAGCCTGCGCGTCATCGACATGCATACCATCAAGCCTCTGGATGAAGAGATCATCGTAAAGGCCGCGAGCGAGACGAAAGCCGTCATCACGGCGGAGGAACATTCCGTCATCGGCGGTCTCGGCTCGGCAGTGGCCGAAGTGATCGTGAAAAAATGCCCGGTGAAGATGGCCATGGTCGGCGTTCAGGACCGCTTCGGACAGTCCGGCAAGCCGCCTCTTCTGATGGAAGAATACAATATCACGGCAAAGGATATCGTCTCGGCGGTGAAGGATACGCTGAATTCACTTTAACGGTTCATTGACAGCTTCAGAGAAAACGGATTTTATCAGAAAATAAATATTTACGGAACTGTACAGACAGGCTGGCCCGTACCGGAAACATCCGGCGCGGAACAGCCTGTTTTTGTCCGCATACGGAGCGCCTCTTCCGCATACATTTATCGTAGTTATGTGCGAAGGAGGAAAGGGCATATGAGAAAGCCGGCATTTGTGAAGAACCGGGGAGCCGAGAGCGGAAACGGAAGCGGAAGAGGAAGCCGGAATAAACTGATTCTGAAGATCGTCATCGTTGCCGTCGCAATTGCGGCGCTGCTCATCGCCGCGAAATGGAAGAGTGCAGAAGGCGGCGTTCAGTTTACATCGCTGACCGACGATGCGGTTCCTCAGCAGATCACGGGCGAGGTCATTCCGGAGTACCGCGATATGGAGCGTGCGCTGGCCTGCATCTCAGAGGGAAAAGTATATGTGGTGGCGATGCGGGGCGAAAAGCCTACCACGGGATATGATATCGCCATCGACAGCATGGAACTCACTTCGGATGAAGACGGAGAGAAGACGCTGACAGTCAACGTGCTCTTCACCGATCCGCAGGCGGGAGCATCCCTGACACAGGCTCAGACGTACCCTTATGTCGTGGCGGAGACAGATCTTGAGGAGCTTCCGGACAGAATAGAAATGAAAATCAAATACAGCGACTGATGTGACGGCCGGCCCGGATCCGATGAAGAGGGCCGGCCGGATCTTTTCCTGCAAAGGCGTCTTTTTCCCGGCATAGCCGAAGCATTATTTTACTTTCTTTTTTTCCGGAAATTCAGGTAAAATAAAAGATATGCAAAACAGCCGGAGGCGGAAGGATGAAGAAAATACATAGTAAAGACAGAAGTAAAGACAGAAAGGATATGAAAAATGAATCATACAAAGACATACTACAGAGTGATCTACGGCGATACGGATGCCATGAAAATCGTATATAATGCGAATTACCTTCATTTCTTTGAGAGAGGAAGAAACGAATTTCTGCGTCAGCTCGGATTTCCGTATGTGGAGCTTGTGGAAAAAAACGGGATTCAGCTGCCGCTGGCGGAGTCGCATGTGCAGTATAAAAAACCCGCGCGATATGATGATCTGCTGGAAATACGCAGCATGGTTCTGGAACTGAAAAACGCATCGATCGTCATCGGCTACGAGATCTATAACAGAGATACCGGTGAACTTCTGGTAACCGGTTCCACAAAACACGCTTTTGTGGACATGAATATGAAGCCGGTAGCTCTGAGAAAGCATGCGCCGGAGCTCAATCAGGCGATCAGGCGCTTCATGGAGTCCGGCGGCATCGGGACGGAGGAGCCGGCGGAAGGCGGCAAACAGGCGGAAATAACGGAAGAAGGCCGGAAGGACGGCGGGCAGGCAGCGGATATGCGGTTTGTGACGTCGGAGGATAAAATCGTTTATCAGAATGCAGAGGGAACGGTGCTCGCCGAGATCGATTTTCCGGCGGTAAGTGAAGATACCGTGGATATCACGCATACGGAAGTGGACAGCAGCCTGCAGGGACAGGGAATCGCCGGAAAGCTGGCTCAGATGGCGGCGGATCATCTGAAGGCGGAAAAGAAAAAGGTTATCACCAGCTGTTCCTATGCGAAAATGTGGTTTGAGCAGCATCCGGAATATCAGGATCTGCTGATCTGAGAAGCAGAAAAGGACAGAGAATATGGAAAACAAAGAAAAAGAGCTGTTTGAAGTTGAAATCACAGATATCAGCAGCGAGGGACAGGGCATCGGCCGTATCGGAGATGCCGTCATTTTTGTGCCCGGCACGGTACCGGGAGATACGGCGGAAGTGGAGATCACCGAAAAAAAGAAGAACTTTCTCAGAGGCAGATCTGTCCGCATTCTGTCCCCCTCGCCGGACAGAACCGATGCTCCCTGTCCGTATTTCGACCGCTGCGGCGGCTGTACGCTGCAGAACATGACGTATGAAGCGCAGCTGCGCCTGAAGGAAAAGCAGCTTACGGACAAGCTCATGCGGATCTACGGAGGAGACTTTCCTCAGCCGGAGCCGATTATCGGCATGGAGGAACCCTGGCATTACCGGAATAAAGGAACGTACACCGTATATGCAGGCCCGGCGATTCTGCAGAAGGACGGCAGCGTCCGAAATGCGGAACGTCCGAGAGTGGGATTTCTGGACGGGAAAGAGCGCCGTATCGTGGAATGTGAAAGCTGCCTGATCCAGTCACAGGCGGCGGAAAAAGCGGCGGAGGCTCTGCGGGAATATATCCGGCAGAGCGGAATTTCTATCTATGATGAGAAGCGGAAGAAGGGCCGCCTGCATCAGATGACAGTGCGCACGGGATTCCGAAGCAGAGAAGTCATGGTGGTACTCTCCGTCAGCGGAAAAAAAATTCCGAAGCCCGACCTTCTGACAGATCTGATGATCCGCGCCGTCGATTCGCTGAACGATGAAATCGAAGCCCGGCTTTCAGCGGCGGCCGAAGAACAGGGACTGGACTCCTACGCCGATGTGGAGACAGACGAAAACTGGTATGAGCTGAAAAGCCTGGTAATCGACCACAGTCCGGCACTCTCACAGGGCAGAACGTCGCCGCGCGGCAGCTCACGCGGCGGCTCACACAGCCGGGCTCCGGTCCGCGGCGGAAAACACGGCTCAAATGAAGAGATCGAAGTGATATTCGGCAGCCCCGTCATCGCCGATGAATCCGCCGGCCTGATCTTTGAGATATCACCGCGCTCTTTTTATCAGGTGAATTCTCCGCAGATGGAAAAACTCTATGCGACCGTTCTGGAATTTGCCGATCTGAAGGGCGGTGAAACCGTCTTTGACCTTTACTGCGGCGTGGGAACGATCGGACTTTACTGCGCACAGAAGGCAGGTTATGTCTGGGGCATCGAAGCCGAAAAGAGCGCTGTCGCCGACGCCAACCGCAATGCGGTGCTCAACGGCATCGTCAATATTCAGTTTCTCTGCGGCAGGGCGGAAGAGGAAATCGTTCCGCTGATCACTCGCCTGAGGGAGGAACGGCGGCCGGAGACGGGGGCGGACGGACATGCGGATGGCAGCGGACCGGAAGAATACAGCCGGACGACCGGACTGACCGGAACAGGAGGGACTGCTGATGATGCCGGTTCGGATGCGGCGGGAAAGACGGCCGATCTTGTGATCGTCGATCCTCCGCGTGCGGGCTGCAGACCGGAGCTTCTGCAGGCGATTCTCGACGCGGCGCCGGAGAAGATCATCTACGTCTCCTGCGATCCGGGAACGCTGGCGCGCGATCTGGCCCTTCTGACGGCGGGAGACTATGAGATCCGGCGGATCCGGCCGGTGGATCAGTTCTGCCATTCGGGGCATGTGGAGACTGTGTGCCTCTTGGGCAAACGAAAACCTGACACTACGGTAAAGATCAGTGTGGATATGGAGGATTACCGCAGGATCAGGGCTGAGGAAGAAGGGAAATAAAAGCCGGCCTGTCAATAAAATAGTATACGGAATCGAAGTTATGAAGCTGTTGATGCGTGAAAGAACAACGTGTCAGCAGCTTCTTTTCGTTATGGGATGCGTGAACGAAACTTCGAGGAGGTGGCGCCTTTGGGCGGAGAGAATTGAAAATGGTGATGGAGGCAAGTCTGTAATAATTCTAAGGTCTGATCAAATCTGAAAGGAGTCAATTCTATGGCAAAGA
>CALXIZ010000016.1 GCA_944388495.1 uncultured Clostridia bacterium
AAACACAATGTTCTGAAGAGATGCTTTCTTTCCGAGAAAGATGAGACTCAGTACGGCCAGCACAAAAAAATGAAGACAATTATTGAAAAAGATGTATCGGTACCATCTTTTTCGATATGACAGCAGATTATCGATTACAAAGCGGTATTTTGTGACGATCCGGCCGTAAAACAGGGGACTTGTCGCCAGAAATATCAGATTTTCCACGATCAGCAGCAGAAAGATATTGTCTGCAGCGATCAGACCGGAGATCTGAGTCGACAGTATCAGGACGCCCAGCGTATAAGTCCAGCAGGTGCACATGATCGTGAAGAGATGAGATAATTTTACATTATAAAGGATTTTCAGAGGTATCAGATAGACAAATCCCATCAGCATAAAACGGCCGTTTCCGACGGAGATAGTCAGCATTTCTGAAAAGAGCAGTATGGAAAGAACTGCGACCGCAGTAAAAAGGGAAAGAAAAGAAACCGTCTTTGCGGGGGAATATGTCCTGCGGCAGCATTTGTCTGTCGTGAAAAGGTTCCAGATCAGAATTTCCAGTATAGGGAGAATGTGTAGAATAACGGTTCCGTTCATGGTGTTTCCGTTTCCTTTCTGCGAGTCAGATTTATGTCAGAATTCTGTCCTGCCCGGTGATAGAGAACGAAAGGAAGTAGGCTCGAAAGTTTCAGACATATTTCATATTATTATAACATTTACATTTTTATATTATTGTAGCATACATGCCTGCGGCGGAAAAGAAAAAGGGCGGAAATAAAGATGGCTCTTGCGGGAAATTTCGGGTAACATAGAAAAGTGGAAAAACTGCGGAAGAAGCGGATCCGAAAGCCGCTCCGGCCGCGGGCAGTGCAGAGCAGCAGGAAGCATTTTCTGTTTTTTCCGCACGCAAGTCGTAGAAAAATTCTGACAGGGAGGAAAGATCATGCAGACAGTAGAAGGTGCAAAAGTAGAGCTCGGACAGTACAGAGGACTGGATATAAAAAAACCGGAAACGGTCGTCAGCGATGCGGAGCTGGCGGCGGCAGTGCGTCAGGAACAGAAGTCGGGAACAAAGCCTGTGGATGTAGAGGGAAGATCCGTTCGGCTGGGCGATGTCGCCGTCATCGATTTTGCAGGATACCGCGACGGAAAGCTGTTTGACGGAGGATCCGGCACGGATTATCCGCTCGAGATCGGCTCCGGGGCTTTTATCCCGGGATTTGAGGAACAGCTCGTAGGCGCTCAGGCCGGCGAAGAGGTGGATGTGAACGTCACTTTTCCGCAGGATTACGGCGCACCGGATCTCGCGGGACAGGATGCGCTTTTTAAGGTTACGGTAAAAAAGATTCAGGAATACCGTTATCCGGAGATGACAGAGGAAGAGAAAAAAAGAGTCGCCGACAGGCTGCGCGCGCAGAAGGAACAGTTCAGCGAAGAGCAGTTCGAGAGCGCTCTGATTCGTGAGATCGTAAAACATTCCTCTGTTGAAGTCACGGATATCGCTCTGGCGAAAGAGTCGGAGGCCATGCTCGGAGAGTGGAAGGCTCTCATGAGAATGAATAAGATCGATCCGGATCAGTACTATCAGATGACAGGACTGAACGATCAGAAGATCAGAGAGCAGCTCAGACCTCAGGCGGAAGAACGTCTGCGTTCCAGGCTGGTTCTGGAGGCTGTCGCACAGGCGGAAAATATCGAGGCTACGGAAGAGGCGATCGAAAAAGAACTGGATTCTCTGGCGGCTCAGTATGGTCTGCCGAAAGAGACGGTGAGAGAAAAGCTGAATGACGGCCACTTTGACTCCATGAAATCGAATATACGCGTCCGCGGCGCTATGGAAGTGATTAAAAACAGCGTCAGATAAGGCGGAAAAGACGACAGGGCGAAAAACAGAAAAAAATGCTTTTCGATTCAACATCCTTTCTCCTCTGAATATTATATTAAGACAGTATGATCAGATATTGTCAGCCGGCAGAAGAGCCGGCTTCTTTTACAGGAGACGGGAAACCGGACGTTTGTCGGCATCCTGCGGATGCGGATCAGAAAGTCCCGGGTTTCGGGGCTTTCCGGTCGACTCACGGGGTTTCCCTGTAAGAGAGGAGAATGGATGATGAACTATTCGGAGTTTTTTTACGGAACAGGATGCAGCAGCGGAAATCAGGCGAGTGATAATTGTTGTGATACACAGAATAACTGCCGTCCTCCGGCAGATCCGTGCTGCAGGCCGGAACCTGACGGGTGCTGTCCGCCTCCCGTTCCGCCTGCGCCGCCCGCACCGCCTGCCCCTCCCGTTCCGCCTGCATGCTGTCCGATCGGCATCATAGGTCCGACGGGTCCGACGGGCCCGCAGGGCCCTCAGGGATATCCCGGAACACCGGGTCCTGCAGGTCCGACCGGCCCGCAGGGTCCTCAGGGATATCCGGGCCCGGCGGGAATGACAGGTCCGACAGGAGCGACCGGCCCGACGGGTCCGACGGGAGCCACAGGTCCTATGGGACCGGGCCTGAGTGAGGCGCAGACCTTTACGCCGGGTGTACGCTACCGTATGGGAGACTTTGTCTTTTACGGAAATTCTCTTTACCGCGCCGATGTGGATGATCCGGCAGGAGTACCGGGTTCTTCCGCGGGATACAGTCTCGTCTCTGTGGCGGGGGATACCGGTCCGACGGGCCCTGCCGGAGCGACAGGTGCTACAGGCGCTACGGGAGCCACAGGAGCAACCGGAGCGACGGGAATCACCGGAGCGACGGGTGCGGAAGGTCCGATCGGAGCAACCGGTCCGACAGGTCCTGCGGGAGTGACAGGAGCAACCGGCCCGACGGGTCCGACGGGAGCAACCGGCCCTGCGGGAGATGCGGGAGCGACGGGAGCAGCCGGAGCGACAGGAGCCACAGGCGCTACAGGAGCCCAGGGAGCAGCCGGAGCGACGGGTGCTACGGGAGCCACAGGAGCGACGGGTCCGACAGGAGATGCGGGAGCGACAGGTGCAACCGGTCCGACAGGAGCGGCTCCTCCTTTAAATGCTCTTTACGCTACCAATGATGCTTCTCAGTCTCCGGCATCGAACGGTGATCCGCTGACATTTGCCACGACAGATCTGACGGAAGGTACCGCTGTCAGCCATACGGGCGGCAGCAGCGATTTTACGATCAACGATGCCGGGACGTATGTGATCTCTTATTCGACAGTAGGCACGAATACGACCGGTACAGGTACGGCGAGCGTTCAGCTGGAAAAGGACGGAACTCCGATTCCGGGCGGTACTTCCTCGGGAACGATCTCTGCGACGTCAGATACGGCAAATCTTGCGGCTACCGTAATGATCGATGCGACCGCCGGTACGGAAATTACACTCAATATGGCAGGCACCGACCTGTCCTTTACGAACAGTGCGATACTGATCAGAAAAGTGGATTAGGAGAAAAGCCGGAAAACGGCAGAGCAGGTATGTTCTGCAGGACTCTTTCCGGAACCGGCGGGAATGCCGGATCATACAGCTGCGGCAGAGAAGACGGCGGAGCGGTTTTTACCGTTCCGCCGTCTTTCATCAGAGAGAAAAACATGTATCCGCTTCCGTCCGACGCGGAAAGCGGAGAAAGGAGATACCGGAATGCATTCTGTCAGCCTTTGCATGATTGTGAGAGATGAGGAGCCGGTCATCGAAAGATGTCTGAGCTGTATATGCGATCTCGTGGATGAAATTATCATCGTGGATACGGGTTCTTCGGACAGAACGAAGGAACTGGCTGCGAAATATACGGATAAAATTTATGATTTTGAGTGGACGGACGATTTTTCGGCAGCCCGTAACTTTTCTTTTTCAAAAGCGACAAAAGAGTATATTCTCTGGCTCGATGCAGACGATATTCTTACGGAGGAAGACAGAGCGTCATTTCTGAAAAACAGAGAAGAACTGGATCCGTCTGTCTGTGTCGTCATGATGAAATATCATACGGCTTTTGATGAAGAAGGACGTCCGCTGTTTTCCTATTATCGTGAGCGCCTGCTGCGCAGAGACAGGAATCCCCGCTGGGTCGGCGCCGTACATGAAGTGATACCGCGCAGCGGAAAGACGGTATACTGGGATACGGCCGTTACACATAAAAAGGTGAAGATAAATGATCCGGACCGCAATCTGAGAATTTTTGAAAAACTGATCAGGAGCGGCAAAAGACTGGACCGCAGGCAGCAGTTTTACTATGCGAGAGAACTGATGAATCACGGCAGATATGAAGAGGCGGCGGGCATTTTTGAGGTATTTCTTTCGGCAGAGGACGGATGGATTGAAGACAGAATAACAGCCTGCCGGGATCTGTCAGCCTGTTATCTTCATATGGAAAAGAAAGACGCGGCTGCAGCGTTATTCCGCAGCTTTCTGTACGGAAAACCGAGAGCGGAGATCTGCTGCGATATCGGCAGTCTTTTCATGAAAAAAGAACAGTATGAGACGGCGGCATGGTGGTATGAAGCGGCTCTGAACTGCAAAAGAGATCCGCGGGACGGAGGATTCTGCTCGCCGGACTGTTACGGTTTTCTGCCCTGCCTGCAGCTGTGCGTATGCTATGACAGGCTGGGAGACGCGGAAAAAGCCTTTTCTTATCATAAAAAATCACAGTTTTACAAGCCGGAGGATGCTTCTGTAATGTATAATGAAAAGTACTTCAAAGCGAAACGGAGGCACCTGCGGGCCGGGAAAGCGGAACAGTCAGACGGACCCGTCACCTGAAAAAGTGCGGAGAGGGTGCGTGAACGTTTGCGGAAGAAAGAAAAAGATGAAGGAAAGGCCGGAGCTGAAGAAGTCCGGCGAAGCAGAGAAAGGATGGCAGGATGGCAGTTTATAAATGCAGTGTATGCGGATACATTTATGATGAAGAAAAAGAAAAAAGACCTTTCAGCGAGCTGAAAGAATGTCCTGTCTGCAGACAGGGCCCGGAAAACTTTATCAGAATACCGGAGGATGACAGCGATGCGGATACCGGCGCCGAAGCGGGCATACCGGAAGAGGCGGATGCGGACGATGCATCGCCTGATCTGCGCTATGACGCGGCTTATGCGCGCCGTGACGCATCCTGCCGGTATATGGCGGAGATTCATGAAATGGCGGTCAGCGGCAGATCGATCAGTGCGGCTATGGGAACACAGATGCCGATGCCGGGCTGGGATGATATCCTGATTTTGGGAGCGCAGCTGAACCCGTCTCCTCTGCCCGACGATTATCCGGTCCGGACGACGACGGTGATCGGCAAAAATGCGAAGAAACCGATGATTCTGGATAGCCCCGTCTATATTTCCCATATGTCCTTCGGCGCGCTGTCAAAAGAGACGAAAATATCTCTGGCCAGAGGTTCTGCCATGGCCCGTACAGCGATGTGCAGCGGCGAGGGCGGAATTCTTCCGGAAGAGATGGAAGCATCCTACCGCTATATTTTTGAGTATGTACCGAATAAATACAGCGCCACAGAGGAGAATCTCCGCAAAGCGGACGCCATAGAGATAAAGATCGGCCAGGGGACGAAGCCGGGAATGGGCGGTCATCTGCCGGGTGAGAAAGTGACGCCTGAGATCGCAGAACTCCGGGGCAGAAAGCCGGGAGAGGATATTCAGAGCCCGAGCAAATGGCCGGAGCTCAACACGAAGGAAGATCTGAAAGAGATGGTATCCATGCTCCGCAGAAAATCAGACGGAAGACCGATCGGAATTAAGATTTCAGCGGGACATATCGAACGTGATCTCGAGTACTGTGTATATGCGGAGCCGGATTTCATCACTGTGGACGGCCGCGGGGGCGCCACGGGATCGAGCCCGTTTTTCCTGAGAGAGGCGACGACCGTTCCGACGATCTATGCTCTGCACAGAGCGAGGAAATATCTGGATTCCGTGCGTTCCGACATCTCTCTCGTGATCACGGGAGGCCTGCGTGTTTCCTCGGATTTCGCAAAGGCGATCGCCATGGGCGCCGACGCGGTGGCCGTCGCATCGGCGGCGATGATCGCAGCGGCATGTCAGCAGTATCGCATCTGCGGCAGCGGAAACTGTCCGGTAGGCGTCGCTACACAGGATCCGGAACTGCGCAGCAGACTGAATATGGAAGCTGCCGCACAGCGCGTGGCGAATTATCTGAACGTATCGACAAAAGAACTGAAGATGTTTGCGCGCATAACGGGGCATGAAAGTATTCACGATCTTTCCACTCAGGACCTTGTGACGATCAGCAGGGAGATTTCCGAATTCACCGATATCAGACATGCCTGAATCTTTTCACGGAGCATTTCGCGGAACGAGGTACGGAGATATTTTCTCTCCGGCATCCTGCGGGATGCTCTTTTTTTCTGTTCTGTAATTCGACAATATCTGATATAATAGTTCGTGATTTTACATGGATTTAACATTTTGTTAAAAGAGATTTGATAAATCTATAATATTCTATATGAGGAATTGTAAAAACAAAATAAAGAACAGGTAAAATCAGAGTAAATTACAAAGCCGGAAAGAATGCGGACGGCGGACAGTATACGCCAAAGCAGCACGGAACGGAGGATTTTATGAACGAGAATGTGCAGATCATATTTGGTCTGCTGGGAGGACTGGCTTTATTTCTCTTTGGAATGAACATGATGAGCGAATGTCTTCAGAAAGCGGCGGGGGAAAAGATGAAAAGCATTCTGTCGCTGCTGACGAAGAATCCGGTCATGGGTGTTCTGGCAGGTGCACTGACGACGGCGGTTCTGCAGAGCAGCAGTGCGACGACAGTCATGGCGATCGGTTTTGTCAGCGCCGGTATGATGACGCTGCGCCAGGGAGTCTCCATCATCATGGGAGCCAATATCGGAACGACGATCACAGCTCAGATAATCGCTTTTCAGATCAGTGATTACATCTACATCATCATTTTTGTCGGATTTATTCTTTCTCTTCTATGCAGAACAGAGCAGAAAAAGAATATCTGGCAGACAGTTTTTGCTTTCGGTGTGCTGTTTTTGGGAATCGACACGATGGGAAATGTCATGTCTCCGCTGGCGGACAGTCCCGTCTTTGTCCATATGATAGAAAAAGTGGCCGATATTCCGGTTCTGGGCGTGGCTGTAGGTACGCTGATGACACTGGTGGTGCAGAGCAGCAGTGCTACGATCGCCGTACTTCAGAATTTTGCATCTCAGGCCGGACCGGACGGCGTGACGAGCATACTGGGTCTCGCCGGAGCGATTCCGATTCTGCTCGGGGACAACGTGGGTACGACAATCACAGCCGTGCTGGCCAGTCTCACTCAGTCGCGCGATGCGAAGCGGACGGCGGCGGCTCACTGTCTGTTTAACATTTCCGGATGTTTCCTGTTCATCTGGTTTGTGAAACCGTACGCTCACTTCATACAGTGGATTTCACCTTCCGGTCCGGAAGTGGAGGTAATTTCCAGACAGATCGCAAATGCGCATACGACATTCAATATTATCATGACGCTGATATGGCTGCCGCTGATCTCTGTACTGGTTAAAATCGTCATGAAGATCATACCGGACAAGAAGGGAGCGCCTCTTACTGCGGCAGGAAAGCTGCGGATGGATGGAAAAATGATCGGTCAGCCGGCGGCTGCGCTTCAGCTTCTGGCCGGCGAGGTGCTGCGCTGCAGCAGAGTTACGGAAGAGATGCTTCGCGATGTGGTCACCGCAGTCAGAGAGGATGATAAAGAGCAGCTGACAGTGATATCGGATAAAGCTTCTCAGGTTCACGGCATGTATGAACGGATCTCCGGATATCTGGCGGAGCTGTTTTCGGCAGGCGTTCTGACAGAGGCACAGGCCTCACGGACTGTGCGTCTGACGTATATTCTCAACGATCTGGACCGTCTGGCGACGCTGTGTGTGGAATTTGCCCGGCATATCTGGGACAAGAAGGAAAAGAAGTATCAGTATTCCAGGGAAGCCATGGCGGAAGTGGAGGAGAGTCTTCTCATCATCAAGAATATGTTTGACGATGTCATGGACGTCCTGCACAATGAAGATATCGATGAGGATATGGCGAAGAAGATCCGCAAAGAAAAAGAACGCGTACTCGAGCTCGACAGCTCGATGAGAAAGGCTCATCTGAAACGGGTCAAAGACGGTACCTGCAAGGCGAGTCTGACAAAGCCGTTCACACGTCTCCTCAACAGCATTGACCGTATGGGAAACAGCTGCATGAATCTGGCGGATGTGGCGCTGGATGATACGAAGTTCAGCTATTTCTACAGCTTTGACGAAAAGAAAAATCCTGCAGCGGAAGAGATCTGAGAACAGAGAGACCCGCATACAGGATGAGAGACAGAAGCGGTGCGCATGACAGACGCGGTAAAAACAGAATGGGGATTGCCGGCAATCGCCCATAACATCACAAAAATGGCACGGGAAGAGATTATCCTTCCCGTGCCATTTTTAATAAAAACACATATTTCGGAAATAAAAAGGAGAGGATGACCTCTTTTTGTGATCAGATCAGTCATACTTTTGGAACATCCTCTTTTTCTGCGGCGCTGACTTTGCGGCTGTAAGAGATCGGATTAGACGCAAAAGGCCGGAAGTGGTAAAATACAGAAAAGGCAGAAACAGGCGGAGCCGGATCTCTTCGGAGAAACGGCCGCCGCAGAGACAGAACAGAGGGGAAAAGCATGGAACTGATCGAAATGATGCAGAACAGAAGAAGTGTACGGAAATATACGCAGGAAAGTATACCGGAAGAAAAGATACGAAAGGTTCTGGAGGCAGGTCTTCTGGCGCCGTCAGGCCGCGGCAGAAAGCCGTGGGAATTTATTCTGGTAAGAGACAGACAGACGCTTCTGAAGATGTCAGAATGCAGAGAGGGATCGGCAAAGATGCTGGCGGGCGCCGACTGTGCCGTCGTCGTCGTCGCCGATCCGGAAAAGACAGATGTGTGGACAGAGGACTGTTCCATAGCCATGGCTTATATGCATCTGATGGCGGACAGCCTGGGGCTGGGCAGCTGCTGGATTCAGGGCAGGCTGAGAAATGCTCCCGACGGGAGGACGACAGAGGAATATCTGCGTGATATTCTCGGTTTTCCGCAGACATATCGTCTGGAGGCGATTCTCTCACTGGGCATGCCGGATGACCACCCTGCGGCCAGAAGTCTTGAGGAACTGCCGGAGGAAAAAATACACGCCGGGCATTATGAATAAAAATCTGCAGGGCCGGCACCGCCCGACACCGCGGATCCGCGGAAAAGAGAAGAACAGAAAGGAGAAAAGAACAGATGATCAATACTTTTATCCGGAATTATCTCGGAAATATCATACCGGTGACTTTTCAGATCGAATTAAACGGCGAAGTATCGAAGATCGGCGAAGGGGAGCCGGAATTTACCGTCAGGATGACAAAGGAGCCTGACAAAAAAGCACTTCTGACGAGCACATCGCTGGCTCTCGGCGAGGCATATATGAGAGGGGAACTGGATGTGGACAGAGATCTGTACGAGGTACTCGATCTGTTCATGGGCCAGATGGGAAAATTCACGACAGACAAATCGGCGCTGAAAAAGATCATTCTCACCGCCAGAAATAAGAAAAATCAGAAGCAGGAAGTTCAGTCTCATTATGATATCGGAAATGATTTCTATAAGCTCTGGCTGGATGAGACGATGAGCTATTCCTGCGGTTATTTCAAATCGGAGGATGATTCTCTGAGACAGGCCCAGGTCAATAAGACAGAGCATATTCTGGAGAAGCTGCATCTGAAAGAGGGAATGACACTTCTGGACATCGGCTGCGGCTGGGGATTTCTTCTGAAAATGGCGGCGGAAAAATACGGCGTGAAAGGAACGGGAATCACGCTGAGCGAGGAGCAGTACCGTCAGTTCAGCAGAGAAATCGAAGAGAGGGGACTCTCAGACCGTCTGGAAGTGAAGCTGATGGACTATCGTGATCTGGAAAATTCAGGAATGCAGTTTGACCGCATCGTCAGTGTCGGTATGATCGAGCATGTGGGACGCGGAAATTATGAGCTTTTTCTCAGAAATGCGGAAAAAGTGCTGAAGCCGGGCGGCCTGTTTCTGCTCCATTATATCAGCGCTCTCAGAGAACATGAAGGCGATGCCTGGATCAAAAAATACATTTTCCCGGGCGGCATGATCCCGAGTCTGAGAGAGATCATCAGTCTGCTGCCGGATTATAATTTCTACACGCTGGATGTGGAGAGCCTGAGGCGTCACTACAGCAGGACACTGCGCTGCTGGCGTTCGAATTTCAATGATCACAGAGAAGAAATCGAAGCGAAAATGGGCACGGAGTTCACGCGCATGTGGGAGCTTTACCTGGCAGCCTGTGCGGCCACCTTCCACAACGGCATTATCGATCTGCATCAGATCCTGATGTCAAAGGGAATCAATAACGATCTTCCGATGACACGTGTCGTATAAGGCTTCATCCCGCATAAAAATCACAACCGTATAAAAAATTTACATCTCCCCGCCGGGCATGAATATGCTTAACGGGGAGGTTTATTTATGCGAACGAAAATTCTGATTCTGCTCCCGCTTCTTCTGATTGCGGCGGGAATCGTTCTGTTTTTCACAGTATGGAATACAGCGGAGAGTGAGGTCCCGAAGGAAAAGACGGAGAGCGCGGAAACGGCGGAAAGTGCGGAAGCGGTGAAAAATGAGGAAGCCGCGGGAAGTGAGGAAGCGGGAAAAAATACGGATACGGAAAAGACGATATATCTGACTTTTGATGACGGTCCGTCGGAGATGACGCCTCTCATTCTCGATATTCTCGAAAAATATCAGGTAAAAGCCACCTTTTTTGTCACCGGAATCAATCCGGGATGCGCACAATACATCCGAAAGGCTCATGAGGCGGGGCATTCGATCGGCATGCATACCTTCAGTCACGACTATAAGGAGATTTACTCCTCTGTCGAAGCATACTATGACGATCTGAAAAAGATTTCCGATGTGTGCAGGGAACAGATCGGCTATGTGCCGCGCTGTATCCGTTTTCCCGGCGGCAGCTCCAATACGGTCTCGGCAAAATACAGTCCCGGTATCATGACCTATCTCACGGAGGATGTGGCGCGGCGCGGTTATCTGTACTGTGACTGGAACTGCGCAAACGGAGACGGAGAAGGAGAAAAGACAGTGCAGGAGCTCGTGGAAAACGCCGCGGAAGGAGTACACTGCCGCCGGGCTGTCATGCTGTGTCACGACGGAAACGGAAAGCGCTCTACCGTGGATGCACTGCCGCAGATTATAGAATATTACCTTTCGCGGGGATACGTCTTCCGCCCTTTGCAGGACAGCACCGAAATGCCGCATCATCAGGTGCAGAACTGAGAGGAAATCCTCCTTCCGGAAAGCAGGCCGGGCGGCGTGATATGTATGAAAAATGTAAGAAATG
>CALXIZ010000017.1 GCA_944388495.1 uncultured Clostridia bacterium
AGATCGGCATCAATGTAAATATCGTGACAGAAGCATGGGCTGCGGGATACGGAGACGACTACCGTGACGGCAATCTCGGGTTCACCGTCATGTACTGGAGCGTGGATTACAATGACCCTAACGTTCAGCTGGCATTCCTGCCGGGTCAGTCGGTAGGCCTGAGAGCGGGATGGACTGCCGAGATGGATCCGGAAATCGCGGCATACAATGATTCCATCATGAATGCTACAAATACGGATGACCGTATCGCTCTCCTCGAGGAACTGCAGGATAAGCTCGCGGATTACGGTCCGTTTGTCATGGTCGCGCAGGCTCCTTGCCATATGGCATATAATACGAGACTGGAAGGCGTGACGAATTCCGACCCGTATTCGCTCGATCTGACGCTGATCAACATCAAATAAACAGGATGTGATATTTTAAGCCACATCCGTGGGACTCTTTTCCGGAATCCGGCGGCCCGCCTGCGGGCCGCCGGGGAAGAGAGCCGCTGCAGACGCGCAGATATTTCCGCGATCACATGACATCCCGTGCCGATGATGGATGGCGGAAATATCCGCGCGGGTCATTTCCGCTGCGTTCCTGAAAAAGGGAAGGTGCGAAAATATATGGAAGATAAACTATCAAAGAGAGGTGTTGTATGGAACGGCTGAAATTTATAGGAAAAAGGCTGGTGTACCTGGTTATCATGCTGTTCGGTGTTGCAACGCTGGTTTTTATTCTGAGTAAACTGGTTCCAGGTAATCCTGTTACAGCAAATCTGAGTCAGAGGGCGCTCAGTGATCCTGAGATCGTAGCAGCCTTCGAGGCGAAGTACGGCCTGGATAAGCCACTCATCGTGCAGTATTTTCTGTACATAAAAAATCTGCTGCAATTCGACCTTGGTACCTCGATACGTACAAACAATCCGGTCCTGTCGGAGCTGGGAAGGTGCTTCCCGGCGACGATTGAACTCGCCCTGTTTGCAATCATTTTAGCAGCCATTTTCGGAATTCTGTTCGGCGTCATTTCGGCGATCAGAAGAAACACTCTGGCAGATCAGGCCGTGCGTGCGATCTCCGTCACGGGCGTAAGTATTCCGAGTTTCTGGTTTGCGCTGCTGGTATTATATTTATTTTACTACAAGCTGGGTATTCTTCCGGGACCGGGACGTCTGAGCACGGAGTTTTCCCCGCCGGAATCGGTGACGGGACTGTACGTTATAGACAGTCTGATCGAGGGCGATATGATGAAAGCGATGGATGCGCTGAGCCATCTGATTCTTCCGGGTATCGTCCTGGCGGCCTTTACGATGGGACTGATCACCAGGACGACGCGTTCCAATCTTCTGGACGTGCTGTCGACAGACTATATCCGGACCGCCAGAGCAAAGGGGCTGTCGGAAACCTCTATCATATTCAGGCATGCGCTCGGAAATGCGATCATACCTGTGCTGACCGTTATCGGTCTCGGATTCGGAAATCTTCTGGGAGGCATGGTCCTGGTAGAGACGATTTTCAACTGGCCGGGGGTGGGGCAGTTCGCCTATCAGTCGGTCATGTCAAATGATTATCCGGCGATTATCGGCGTAGCGCTGCTCATCGCGCTGAACTATATGGTGATCAATACAGTGGTTGATATCCTGTACGGAATCATCGATCCGAGAGTGAGGTACAGCTGATGATACATTCGTTGAAAAAAATGTTCAGATCCAACTACCTGTTCACGTTCGGTGTCATCATATGTCTGTTCTGGATCATCGCGGCAGTTCTCGCACCGGTTGTGGCTCCGCACGATCCGATCGCACAGGATCTGGGCAACAAGCTGGCGGCTCCTTCTGCGGAGCATCTGTTCGGCACGGATAATTTCGGCCGGGACATTTTCAGCAGAGTAATCTACGGCGGAAGATACTCTCTTCTGGCAGGATGTCTGACAGTGATTATCGCCGGATTTATCGGCACGTTTTACGGTGCGATTGCCGGATATGTGGGCGGAAAAGTGGATACGGTCATGATGAGAATCTCGGAGATGATTCTTTCCTTCCCGTCTCTGATTCTGGCCATGATCATCAATGCGGTGATGGGCTCCAATCTGTTCAACACCATGTTTGCACTGATTATCGTGGCATGGCCGAATTATGCGCGTCTGATGCGAAGCGTCGTGCTGAGCGTCAAGGAAAATGAATATGTCGCGGCGGCGGAAGCTCTCGGGGCGTCCCGTCTGCGGATTCTGGTGAAGGAAATCATACCGAACAGTATCAATTCCGTTCTGATCATGGCGACGACCGATATCGGAAATCAGATACTGATGTTCTCCACTCTGAGCTTTCTGGGGCTCGGATCTGCGCCTCCGACACCGGAATGGGGCATGATGGTATCCGACGGCGTAAACTATTTCAATAAATTCTGGGTGGCAGGCTTCCCGGGTCTGGCTATCTTTACAATGGCGATCGGAGCCAACTTTATCGGCGACGGACTGCGCGATATTCTCGATCCGAAGCTGAGAAAGGAATTTTGATCATAACAGAGGAGAGGTCCGCTCATCCGGGCTTCTCCTCTTTTCTGCAGAAGGGCCGGCTCCCGGATGCGGATGTATTTTCTGTTATACCGGAAATATCGGTTTTATCCGTATTTCCGGTCTGACGACGTTCTGACGGAGGAAAAAAGAATATGAAACAAAACAGAGCACGGCGGATTCTCGAAGAACTGAAAAAAAATGATATTTCACAGATGCTGATTACGGATCCGACCTCTATCTATTATCTGACCGGTGTGTCCGTCATGCCGATGGAACGGTTTTACGGACTTTTGCTGAAAGAAGACGGAAATCATGTCTTTTTCCTGAATAATCTCTTTACGGTACCGAAGGATACCGGAATCAGAGAAGTGTGGTTTTCCGACACGGATCCGGTGACGGAGCTGATTGCAGAGCATCTGGACGCCTCTTCTCCTCTCGGCGTGGATAAGGATCTCAGGGCGCGCTTTCTGCTGCCTCTGATAGAAAAAGACGCGGCGTCGGGATTTTTCAATACTTCTCCGGCGGTAGACAGAGTCCGGGGCATTAAAGATGAGGAAGAGCGGGAAAAAATGCGTGTCGCATCGGCCATAAACGACAGAGCGATGGCAGAATTCAGAAAACTCATTCATGAGGGTGTGACGGAAAAGGAAGTTGCGGATCAGATGCTTGAAATTTATATCGGACTGGGAGCCGACGGATTTTCTTTTGATCCTCTCGTCGCTTTCGGCGCCAATGCCGCGGATCCTCACCATGCACCGGACGGAACGGTCCTGCGGGACGGAGACTGCGTTCTCTTCGATGTGGGGTGTATCAGAGAGCATTACTGTTCGGATATGACGAGAACGTTTTATTTCCGCATGGTAAGCGAGGAACACCGCCGTATTTACGAGACTGTGCGTCGGGCGAATGAAGCAGCCGTAGAAAAAATCAGGCCGGGAATTCCTCTCTGTGAGCTGGATCTGACGGCCAGAAATCTCATCGAAGAGGAAGGATACGGTCCTTATTTTAACCACAGGCTCGGCCATTTCATCGGTCTGGGGGAACATGAATTCGGAGATGTCTCTTCGGTAAATGAAGAAAAAGCGGAACCCGGCATGATTTTTTCCATAGAGCCGGGCATTTACATAACGGGGGATACAGGTGTGAGAATTGAAGATCTGGTTCTTGTGACGGAGGACGGATGCGAGGTGCTGAACCGTTATTCTCACGGACTCGAAATCATCGACGGAGGTGAATCATGACAACAGGAGAAAAGAAAAATCCTGAAGCAGTTCTTCACATGGCGAACGGAAAGCGGATCGTCATCGAGCTTCTGCCGGAGTCGGCGCCGAATACGGTAAACAGTTTCATCTATGCTGCATCGCACGGATGGCTGGACCATCATGCCATAGAACGTATCGTCCCGGGAAACTGGGTGGATGTCAGTTATTCCGCGTTCGGGCGGGAGGAGTGCAGATATCTGCTTCCGAACGAATTTGAACTGAACCCCGGTGTCGTACCGCTGGATTCTCATCCGGGTGCTGTCTGCATGGGCGGTTACGGTGAAGCGGGGCTGGCCGGATGTGAGTTTTTCTTTCCGCTGCGCGACTGCCCGGAGCATAAGGGAGTCTATCCCGTCTTCGGACGTGTGACAGAGGGTATGGATGAAATCATCCGAATCGGCTCCGTGGCCACGGAACCGGTGGATTTTCCGATCGAGGGAGTGGAAGTGAACCGGCCGCTTCAGCCGGAAATCATCGAAAAAATAGAGCTGAGTCTGTACGGTGAGGAATATCCGGAGCCGGGAAGAATGAAAGATCCGCAGCTGCCGGTGTGCTGGAAGTAGGAAAAACGCGGAGACGCAGCCGGGCACAGATCTGTGCCCGGCTGCGTCTCCGGCATATCTGTATTCTGATTCAGATCAGATAGATTGTCATGTTGATGAGGCCGAGAAGCAGACCGATCAGAGCGCCGAGGTTGACGACGGCGCCAAGCTCCGTTTTCATCGCAGACAGTACGAGCTCTTCCAGCTGTACGGCATCCATTTCGCAGACAGCTTCTTCCGCGATGCGGCCGATATTCAGAGCCCGGATAATTTCAGCGTATTTCTGCGCGGCGGAATCGGAAGAGAGCTTCAGCAGCAGCTTTTCCCGGTCGATTTCGAATGCGGAAAGAGCATTTGCCGTATCGCCGATGCGGCGGTCGAGCAGATGGTCCGTCTCTTTTTCGATTACCGGGCGGAGAAGGGATTCTCCGTGCTCGAGGATATAGTCGTCGATCATCTTTTCAAAAACGGGAACCAGGCTCTGAAGAAAGGAATCGCTGATAAACTTTCCGAGAAAGGAACCGCTGAGAGATTCTCCGATTTTTGCGGCCAGGATACCGGCGCTTCTGTGACCGATCTGCATGTCTGAGAGCTTTTCGGCGGCTTTTTTTATGAGAAAATCCTGAAATTTTTCCGAATACCGGGCGGTATTTTCTTCTCCTGCCGTTTCAGTGAGCCACTGCCGGAAAGTTCTGTCGTCCGATTTCAGCTTTTCTTCGATATCGCGGACGGCATCGCGGACCAGGACGGTGAATTCTCCGGAGGTCAGGTGCCGGCGGATCGCTTCTTCTGTCAGAAGCTGAGAATTGATGATTTCTCCCATGGCACGGCCGAGTCTTTCCCGGCCCTTCGGTATCACTCCCGGAGTAAAGGGAATGCGGTGTCCGAACAGATATTTCGCCTCCCGTGGACGGAAGAGCATTTTTACGGCCAGCCAGTTGGTGATATATCCGATCAGCGCACCGAGAAGAGGCGCGGACAGCATTTTCAGAATCATGGTATTCGGCTCCTTATATACGTGTTTTCGGGAAAATTGTGATCTGTTAGTGTGGCTCAATGACTTTCTGCGTGGTATAATAGCTTCTGCTATACAGTCACAAGTATACTATATTTCATCTCAAATGTCAGGGAGGTTGACAAGATAATCATGAATTTTACACCGGATCCTGTAGCGTTTACCGTCTTCGGGCTGGATATACGCTGGTATGCCGTACTGATCTGTACCGGTATTCTTCTGGCAGGTTTTCTGGCGGTACGCAGAGCGCCGTCACACGGCATCACACCGGATGATATTCTGGATATCATCCTCGTTTCCGTGCCTGTCGGCATCGTGGGAGCGCGCCTGTGGTATGTGCTCTTCAACTGGGAATATTATCACAGCTTTTATGATGTGATCAATACCCGTGCAGGAGGCCTGGCGATTCACGGCGGACTGATCTTCGGAGCACTGGCGGCGATCCTCATGTGCAGGAGAAAAAAATGCAGTCCTCTCGATGTGCTGGATGTCGCCTTTCCGTGTATTGCTCTGGCTCAGGCTGTCGGAAGGTGGGGAAATTTTTTCAATCAGGAGGCGCACGGCACGCCGACCGATCTTCCGTGGGCGATTACGATAGACGGTGTGAAGGTACATCCGACGTTTCTTTACGAATCTCTCTGGTGTCTGATGCTCTTTTTCCTGCTGTCTTACTTCGACAGGAGGAGACGTTTCAGAGGCGAAACGCTCATGCTTTACGGTGTGCTCTATTCCTTTGAGCGGTTTTTCGTGGAGCAGCTGAGGACGGACAGCCTGCTGACAGGACCTGCGGATCAGGTTACGGGTCTGATCAGAGCGGCCTACGATCCGGCCCAGGTGGAAGGAGTGCTTCATGCGGGGGATTTTCTGTTCTTTCCGTTCCGGACGGCGCAGCTCATCAGCCTTGCGGCATTTATCGCATGTCTG
>CALXIZ010000018.1 GCA_944388495.1 uncultured Clostridia bacterium
TACTCTTTTTTTCTTGATCTTTTCTCAATAAGAGAATATAATTATTTAGATATCTCGCGAAAGTCGGGAGAAAAAACCGCAAATATCAAATCGGCTAAGAAGAGAATCTCCGTCATCCAGAAGAACACGCCAAAGAACAGACGTATCCGCGATCATATCAAATCCGTAACGAAGAATTTTGAAAAAGCTCTCGCTGCAGGCGATATGACTGTTGCACAGGAAAAGCTGAGACTTCTTGAAAAGAAGCTCGACAAGGCGGCTGCGAAGAACGTCATTCACAAGAACAAAGCTGCGAGAAAAATCTCCAGAATGACGAAGAGATTCAACGAAGCTCAGGCGAAATAATCTCACCCGTCCCCACATGTGCATAAGTTCAATGCACACAAAAAATAAAAACGAAGGGTTTCGTGTCTCTCCCTTCGTTTTTTTCTTGCTTTTTATCAGATGTAAAATAGTGGAAATTTTCTGAACGGACCGAATCGCCGAACCGGACCGGATCTCAGCCGTAAACCGGAAAAGTCAGGGCGGAATGCCTGCCGTCCGGCATGCGCTCCGCTTTCATCAGCCGCTTTCGTCAATCCAGATATTTTTTCCCCAGTCCCACATTTACGATGCTCAGAATCGCCGTCGCAATGCCGGCAGCCGCTACGACCGCGCCGAGTATCATCGTCACAATACCGATACCCTGTTTCATTTTCCAGACCTCCGTCCCGCATTTTCTGCATTAATTTTCCCACATCAGAGCAGAATTCCCTCTGAATGATTACAGTTTACCAAAAGGCGCCTTTCTGTTCAACCGTGTTCGGAAAAAGAAATACAGCCGAACTTTTTTTCTGTTTTTTCAGGAGCACATCAGTTTCAGGCAGGTCATGATCTCCATCAGAACGGCGGTATCCAGCGCGCTTTCATCCGCTTCAAATTTTCCGTGATGGATACCGTAATTGTTCCGATTCCGATAGCCTGTTCCCACGAAAAAGAATGCCGACGGAATCTCTCCGGAATAGAAAGCAAAGTCTTCCACTCCCATGGAAGGATACTCTTTCATGATGATATTTTTTTCTCCTATGCATTCCGCCGCTGTCTCCGCAACAATATCCATGACAGAATCGTCATTTTTCTGCGCGATATAGCCCGGACGGTATTTTACCGATGCAGAAGCTCCCATCGCCGCCGCCACACCTTCCGCCGTCTCTTTCAGGCGCTGCATCGCCCTTTTCCTCGTCTGCGGCGTCGTCGTGCGCATAGTGCCCGCCAGTTCGGCTCTGTCCGCGATGACATTTCCCGCACTTCCGGCATGAAATTTTCCGATCGTGATCACACACGGATCCGTAGCGACAATATTTCTGCTCACAATGCTCTGAACGGCCGTCACAATCTGCGATGCCGCCACGACAGCATCGATTCCCTCGTCAGGATAGGCGCCGTGGCTCTTCATACCCAGAACCTCTATTTCAAACATATCGGAAGAAGCATGAGTATATCCGTATCTGAGCGCGACTGTTCCTGCCGGATACTCGGGAGCCACGTGATATCCGAGCACATGATCGACATCCGGATTTTTCAGACATCCGGCTCTGATCATCCGCTCCGCTCCTCCGTCCGTCTCCTCCGCCGGCTGAAAAAGAAATTTTACCGGCGCGGTCAAAGAATCCCGCAGATCCGACAGAATTCTCGCCGTACACAGAAGTGCCGCCATGTGCATGTCATGCCCGCAGGCATGCATGAAACCGTCACGCTGAGAACGGAAAGAGAGTTCTGTCTCTTCCTGTACAGGCAGAGCGTCAATATCAGCCCTCAGAGCGATGCATTTTCCTCCCGTGTTTTCTGCATCCAGAATTCCGATAACGCCTGTAGGAAGCGGTTTTTCGGTTCTGAGACCCATCTCTTTTAAAAGCTTTTCGATATAAGCTGTCGTCTCATATTCCTCGTCTCCTGTTTCCGGATGACGGTGAAGCCAATGCCTTACATCGAGCATCCACTCTCTGTATTCTTCTATCTTTTTTCTTATTTCTTCCTGTGACACCATAGCTTTCTGTTCCCTCTCCTTCTTTGCGGTATACAACAGTTACTGTTCAAGTATACTATAAAAAGCAGCGGAATAATACTGCCAATCCCCGGCGCTGTTTCGCTCTGTCTTCCTGCATCACGGTACAGCGCCTCCGAAGCCGGCAGAAACGGAACAGAGCGCGGACTGCGAAATCAGCCTGCCGAAAAATCAAAGGAGGATTCTGAACAGATGAGTAAAAGAACAGACAGAGCGCTCACCCCCGCTTCGCGCATACTTCCTGCGCGCCTGCACAGAGGAGACCGTGCGGCGCTGATTGCCCCGTCTTCTCCCGCTTCGGAAAAACAGCTGCGCGAAGCCGTGCGATCTCTCAGAGAGCTCGGGCTCGAGCCTGTCACCTTTTCCTCCTGCCTCTCCCGGCGCGAATATCTGTCCGGAGATGACAGACTGCGCGCTCTCGACCTGATGCTCGCTTTTTCCGATCCGAAAATCAGAGCCGTATTCTGTCTGCGCGGAGGCTACGGCTCCGCCCGCATCCTGAATCTGATCGATTACGATGTGATACGCAGAAATCCGAAAATATTTGCCGGTTTCAGCGACGCGACCGCTCTTCATGCGGCAATTTTTTCAAAATGCCGTCTCATCACTTATCATGCGCCGATGCCTTCCTTTCCTTACCGGAAATATGACAGTGATATCACTCTCGCATCTCTGAGAGAAGCGCTGTTTTCAGAACACGGTTCCTATGAACTGAAAAAGGCCGGATCCGGCAGCCCCGTCTCTTCTGCTGTCTTTCGTGAAACAGAAAAAGAAAAAGTCGTCATGAGCGGTACGCTGTGCGGAGGCAATCTCACCGTCTTCGCTTCGCTTCTCGGCACGCCCTATGAGCCGGATACCGACGGCTGTATTCTTTTTCTGGAAGATATCGGGGAAGAGACATATCGCGTCGACCGCGCTTTTACATCGCTCTGTCTGGCAGGAAAACTCGACGGCTGCCGCGGTATTCTTCTCGGCACTTTTTCCGGCTGTAATCCTCCTCACAGAGGCTGGCGTTCCTGTGAAGAGATCATAAAAGAAACGGCCGCTGCCTTTTCCGTTCCTGTCGTGTACGGTCTTCCCTGCGGCCATTCCGCCCCCAATCTCACACTTCCTATAGGTGCCCGCTGCAGTGTCATCGCCGTTCCGTATGCAGAACGACACATTCTGAAACTGCGCATCGGAAGCTGAAATTTACCGGTAACATATGGCGCATTGTTTAAATTGTATATTTTTATTCTATATATCATTTTCGATTTTCAGGAAACGACAGGAACTCTTGTTCTTCCATTTAAGATATGCTATTCTGTATTGGCCGGATCATAAGGATTTGTGAAAAATACTTTATTCTGCCTTACATCGAAAGGAACATAGAATCATGACCACTCATCAGATTTTTTCTGCGAACAGCAACAACTTATCCATGATCGCAGACAAAAGCATCAATCTTATCGTAACATCACCGCCATACCCTATGGTAGAAATGTGGGATGAGATATTTTCAGAACAAAATCCTGATATCGGTGCGGCATTGGAATCCGGCAACGGAAATGATGCTTTCCGCATGATGCATGAAATTTTAAATCAGGTATGGGAAGAATGTGACAGAGTTCTAAAAAACAACGGCTTTATCTGTATAAATATCGGGGATGCAACGCGAACTGTCCGTGACAATTTTCAATTATATTCCAACCACACAAAGATAATCAATAAGTTTCTCGAAATGGACTACTGTGTTCTTCCGGATATACACTGGAGAAAAAAATCTAATGCCCCCAATAAATTTATGGGATCCGGCATGTATCCTGCAGGAGCTTATGTCACATACGAACACGAATATATCCTTATATTCAGAAAAGGCGGAAAAAGAGTATTTGAAGGAGAAGATAAAAAGCTGCGTCAGAAGAGCGCTTTTTTCTGGGAAGAGCGTAATATCTGGTTCTCTGATCTCTGGGAGATTAAAGGTACCTCGCAGATTCTGAACAAAAAAAAAGCATCCCGGGACAGAAGTGCTTCTTATCCATTTGAGATTCCATATCGTCTGATCAATATGTATTCTGCCGAAAATGATATCGTTCTTGATCCTTTTACCGGATTGGGAACGACAAATATCGCATCCATGGTTTCGAACAGAAACAGCATCGGTATCGATATTGACCGGAAAATAGCAGATCTTGCACTTGAAAATATGAATACAGATATCAAAGACCTGAACAATATCATCCGTCATCGGATTGAAAAACATTTAGATTTTATCGAGACATTATCCGATGAAAAAAAGGCAAAATGTTATTTCAACATTCCTCACGGATTTTATGTAAAAACGAAACAGGAAACGGCTATCGAAATAGAACAGATTTCCGATATCATAAAAAACGATAATAAATATATCTGTCAGTACGAAAAATACCGTCTTTCGGAATACTGACAGGTATTCCGGCAAAAAACGGGAAATCAGATGGAGATCTTTCTCCCTCTGATTTCCCGAATCTGCGCTCTGTTTTTTATTCTTCCACTTCGATCTTCAGACCGGTCTTCGTTTTTGTATAGTAGATCATTTTCGCATCGATAACTTCGGACAAATGTCCCATTGTCTTATACGTATCCGGTTTAACAGAATACGGAACACCTCCGACGAAACCGTCTATTCCTTTTGCTTCTTCTTCAGGCGTTGCAAGACGATATTCGGTATCTTTCAAATCCGCAAGAGAAGCTAATATGGCTTTCTGAACATAAAGACCATTAAACGTCTTATTTATTATCAGATCTTCGACCCACTTTTCAACCATATCACGATCGATTAATTGAATTGCCTCCCGCAAATTTTCAATCTGAGAATAAATTTTATCTGTCGCTTCTCTGAAGGCATCCGGATGCTGCATGATATAAAATTGCTTCCAGTATTCAATCGTCACACGATAGGTCGAATTCAGGAATTCCGGAAACAACTCAGATAATTGTCCGACTACACGCGGACGGGTTCCCTGTGCATTCTGATTCGCCCAATTTATAAGCTGTGAAGTATATTTGGGAAATGAATAATGTTCGCTTTCATTATACCATGCGATGCTTTCATTTTTTAAATGATATTCCACCTGCTGTCATCTCACTTCCATATTGTCCTGCCGCTTTATTTTTTTTGTCGTCGTACGCGTGAAATCCTCCTTCCGCACGAAGACATCCCGGATCCGTTTGTAATTCGGCAGATTTTCGTTCACTTCGCCGATCACTTTTTTCATCAGCCTGTCGAGATCTTCCTCTCCCGGCAGTTCTCCCAGCTGCTCTCTGATATAGTCCGGATCCGGAAGTATCTGAACTCCCACCGTTTCCTCTCCGCCGCGTCTCGAGGTAAATACCATAGAGTCTGCGATATAAGGGCTGGCATTGACCAGAATTTCCAGCTCCTCCGGATAGATATTTTTTCCCGTCTTTGTGACGATAATATTCTTTTTCCGTCCCGTCAGATAAATCCAGCCGTCTCTGTCTTCAAATCCCAGATCTCCTGTGTGGAGCCATCCGTCCGAATCCAGTACTCCTGCTGTCTCCTCAGGCATGTTATAGTATCCCATCATGACATTCGGACCCCGGAACAGGATCTCACCGATTCCGTCTTCATCCTTATCGATGATTTGGACTTCTCCCGCTCTGACCGGTACGCCGACAGATCCCGCCTTGCGGTAACGTTCTCCTGAGCTCTGCGGAGTACCGGAAATCAGAGGAGTGCATTCCGTCATGCCATACCCCTGCAGTACGATAATTCCGAGATCCTCAAATCCTCTGTAGATATTCGGTGAGAGCGCCGCCGCTCCGGTGATGACCATTCTCAGACTGCCGCCCAGTTCATTGTGTACAGAGGAAAACAGCCGGCGGCTCAGATCTATGCCGATCGATTTCAGCCGTTTATTCATACGCACCGCGCGCTTCAGAAGCTTTTCCTTTCCCTGTTTCGCCGCCGTCTTCCAGATTTTCGAATAGATCATCTCCAGCACCAGCGGAACAGCGATCAGAACCGTATTATGAGCTTCTTTCATGTTCTGAACGATATATCTGAGTCCCTCGCAGAACGCCGTGCTGGCGCCGCGGTAAAGCACGAGCAGCATGCCGAGCGTACATTCATATGTATGATGAATCGGCAGAATGGAAAGTGTCTTATCCGATTCCAGAATGTGTGCGATGCGGCAGACATCCATGATATTGGATGTGATATTTCTGTGATTCAGCATCACACCTTTCGGATTGCCTGTCGTTCCGGAGGTGAAAAGAATCACCGCCAGCGCTTCCGGATCGATATCCGCCTTCGAAAAGCGGATATCGCCTTCTTTCAGGAGAACTTCGCCCTCTGCCAGCAGATCGCGCCACACAGTACTGCCGTCCTCCGTCAGCAGGCCTGCGGACGGAATTTCGTCCTCCGATGTGCGGTCCCCGTAAATTTCCATGAGAACTTTGTTTTCGATGCCGGGGACGTCCTTCAGTTTCTCGCTTTCGGCCGCAGTACAGAAAATCGTGCTGCAGCCGGCTGCAGCCATCAGATTTCCGATCTCCGGCGCCGAGAGATCTTTATCAACGGGAACAACGATGCCGACGCCGTTTACGATCGCCAGATAGGTGACAATCCACTCATAGCATCCCTGCCCCATCACCGCGATTCTGGAGCCTCTCAGCCCCATATGAATCAGCTTTGTTCCCAGAGATTCCACATCGTGTTTCAGGAGACGGTATGTGACCGGTTCATAAGGGGCACCCTTCTCCCGTTTGACCCAGAATGCCGGATTGCCGGCATAAAGCTCTGCACTGCCGTCCAGAAGTTCCTTCAGCGTGCTGATTTCTCTGATATCTTTATACCAGTATTTCTCAAAATCTCGTTTCATACGGTCTCCTTTGTTTTCTTTCCGCACACCCTGTACAGCAGATATTTCCGGAAAATCGTCCGTCTTTTCCGCCGTTTTGGTCTGCCGGCAATACTTTTTCCTGCTGTGTTTTATTATAATCTTTTTTTCCTTCTTTTTCAATCTTACTCACGATGTCTTACGGTTCTTTCAGCCATATTTTCCTTTCTTTTTCCGGTTTTCCGCTGTCCGGAACATTTTTGCTGTCATGCCGTTCTCCCGTCCGGAATACACTTCTTCAGCGGGACATATGAATCCGGTATCCTGACCGCAGAATCTGTGTATTTTTTCCGCATTTTTCCCGGAAAAGGATCTTTTTCTCTTTCCGGCCGTCAAGATACCGCGAAACGATCTTTTTATCATCTACCGAAATTTCTGCCGCCGGTCTGCGCCCCGTCCGCAGCCGCGCGTCAGTCTTTCAGAAGCGGAGGAATATCATGAAACATTCCGGACTATTTATCAGTATTGTATGCGTTTTTCTGCTCACACTGAATCTTCTTTTTCCCTGTGCCGCACAGGACGGCAGTCCCGGTTCTTCTGACAGTCTGTCTGTCGAAGCCCGGTCCGCTGTTCTTATCGATGCGGACAGCGGAACTGTTCTGTACGAAAAAAATCCCGGGGAAGAACTTCCTCCCGCCAGCGTCACGAAAGTGATGACGATGCTTCTGGCGATGGAAGCTATCGATGACGGCAGAATTTCTTCTGAAGATGAAGTCACGATCAGCGAAAATGCTGCCGGTATGGGAGGAAGTCAGCTTTACATGGAGGCGGGAGAAACACATACGGTCAGTGAACTGCTCACCGGAATCTCCATGGTATCGGCTAACGATGCCTGTGTCGCTCTCGCGGAATATATCGGCGGCACGGAGGAGATTTTCGTCGAAAAAATGAATGAAAAAGCAGAAGAGCTCGGCCTCGAAAATACACATTTTTCCAATACAAACGGGCTGCCGGCCGCAGATCATTACTCCAGCGCACGCGATATCGCCTTCATGGCGCGCCATCTTCTGTCTTATCCCGAAATTCTTCCTTATCTCAGCGCAGAAAGCGGAAATATCGAAGTAGGAAGAGAAGGCCGCACTTCCGTCATAGAAATGGTCAACACAAATAAGCTGCTGAAAACATATAATGGAGCGACGGGGATCAAGACAGGATTTACGCAGGATGCCGGTTACTGTCTCGCCGCTTCGGCACAGCGCGACGATCTGCATCTGATCGCCGTCGTACTGGGCGCAGAAACATCCGCGCTGCGCTTTTCCGAAAGCGCACGTCTGCTGGACTATGGTTTTTCCACCTATGAAGCTGTAAAAATCGCTGAAAAAAATGAAATTATCGGCACGGCCAGCGTGGAAAAAGGCATACGCAATGCGGTGGATATCCGAACTGAGGAAAAGATCGTTCTGCTGGCAAAAAGAGGAGAGGCCGCGGCGATCAGTTACCGCGTCAGACCGGCGGAAAATCTGAGCGCTCCCGTCACACAGGGGCAGCGCGCCGGAACACTGGAAATCACAAAAGACGGAGAACCGCTCGGTGAATATCCTCTCAGCGCATCGTCCGACGTAAGAAAAGCAGATCTGAAAACACTTATCATACGCAGTACCGAACAGATTTTGAAAGGATGATATTCATGTCATATACACTGATTTCACTGCCGACCTACACGACAGCAGCCATGGCTCATGATCTTCTGGCCGGACAGCAAATACCGTCCGATATCGTCAGAAGTTCCGTCGACCGCTCAAACAGCTGCGGATACAGCATAAAGACAGACAGCCGTTACCGTCAGACCGCGGAAACTATTCTGAGGCAGTCCCGCTTTCCTGTCCTCCGTGTCACAGACTGGCAGTAATTTCACGATATCCCGGCAAAAGCGGATGCCGAAGCACAGATGAGACACAGTTCCGGATACGGAAAGAGAAGAAACAGACATAAAAAGAGAACCGGAAAACTCCGCGTCTGAAGAGATGATGTACGCAGAAATACCGATTCTCTTTTTTATCATCATTTTTCGATTATTTCAGATTTTCCGGATTCAGCCCTTCAAGCTCCGGCAGAACGAAAATTCCGTCTTTACGGATCAGAACGTCGTCAAACCAGATCTCTCCGCCGCCGTAATCCTCTCTCTGAATCAGAACAAGATCCCAGTGAAGCGATGATTTATTCCCGTTCGGCGCATCTTCATAGGATGAACCCGGTGTGAAATGAATGCTGCCGCAGATTTTCTCATCAAATAGGGTATCCTTCATAGGATGAAGCACGTAAGGATTTACGCCGATGGCAAATTCGCCGAAATATCTCGCCCCTTCATCGATATCCAGCAGCGCATTGATCCGTCCGTCATCATTGGCATGTGCCTCTGCAATTCTGCCGTTTTCGATCCGGAAAACGATATTCTCATAGGTGAATCCCTGCTCCTGAGATACCGTGTTATAGGAGATGACGCCGTTTACCGAATCTCTTACCGGTGCGGTGTAGACCTCTCCGTCCGGAATATTGCATTCCCCTGCACACTTGATCGCCGGAATTCCCCTGATGGAAAATGTCAGATCCGTTCCCGGAGAGACGATCCTCACCTTATCTGTCCGGTTCATGAGTTCCACCAGCGGATCCATCGCTTTCGACATCTTTGCGTAATCCAGCGTACACACATCATAGTAGAAATTCTCAAAGGCCTCCAGGCTCATATTGGAGAGCTGAGCCATGGAATAATTCGGATATCTCATGATCACCCATTTTGTATTGTCGACTCTTTCATCGATCACCGGGCGCAGAATTCTGTTGTACAGATTCAGTTTCTCAGCCGGTACGTCAGACAGCTCCGCGGTATTTTCCGATGCGCGTACAGCGATATAGGCATCCATGCCTTTCATCTGATACATCTCATAATCGCGCATGAATTCCAGCTGCTCCTCACTGCAGTTCATGATGATTTCCCGGTTGAGCGTCGTGTCACTGAGACCGAGATACGGATATCCGCCGGCTGCGTAGACGGCCCGGATCAGTTCTCTGATCAGAGGTTTTGCGCTGACGCCGATCTCTTCGATCAGTACCCGCTCCCCTTTCTGCACTCTGCATGAGTAGTTTACGATCAGATCTGCAAATTTCTTATTTCTGCTGTCCATTTTCCCTCCGAATTTTTCCCTTTCTTCATATCGATATCGTCTTTTCCGCCTTACAGATATTCTGTCATACCGAGAGCCGTCTCGATCATATCGGAAAATCCCTTTTCTCTCTCTTCCACTGTCAGGCGTTCTCCCGTCACAAAATTGTCGCTTACCGTCATCATGGCGAGAGCTTTTGCTCCCATTCTCGCAGCATTCAGATAAAGCGCGCACGCTTCCATCTCTACCGCCAGCACTCCCATTTTTGACCAGCGTTTCCAGGTGTCCGGATCATCGTCATAAAACACATCGACAGAGACGACATTTCCGATTTTTACCGGATGCTGCAGCTTCTGCGCGGACTGATATGCCGCATGAAGCAGTCCGAAATCAGCACACGGAGCAAAATTTCCCGGAAGATCATACGTATACTGGAAATTGGAATCGGTAGATGCGGACATGGCGATAACAATATCATTGAGATTGACGTCCGCCTGATAGGAACCCGCTGATCCGATGCGTATGATATTCCTGCATCCGTAAACTTCGATCAGTTCGTGAGAATAAATCGCCATCGAAGGCATTCCCATTCCGCTTCCCTGAACGGATACTCTTTTTCCCTTATAAGTGCCGGTATATCCTAACATGTTCCGCACCGTCGTATAGCATTCTGCGTCTGTGAGAAAATTTTCCGCGATAAATTTAGCTCTGAGCGGATCACCCGGCATGAAAACGGTTTCCGCAATTTCTCCGGGCTTCGCGCCGATGTGTAAAGATTCTGCCATGACTTTTATTATGCCTCCTTCGCATATTCTGATGTATCTGTTCTGCCTGCGTTCTGCCGTCTTTTTTTCAGTCCATCGTCTTTCCGAAAAATTCGGATGTCTTTCTTATCTTTTCCATCAGAGCATCGAATCCCTGCGGTGTCATGGACTGCGGGCCGTCGCAGAGAGCGGATTCCGGATCGTTATGAACTTCGATCATGAGTCCGTCCGCACCGGCTGCAATGGCTGCCATAGCCAGAGGTTCCACCATCCAGCGGATTCCCGCTGCATGACTCGGATCGATAACGATCGGCAGATGCGTCATCTTTCTGAGCATCGGAATGGCCGAGATATCCAGCGTATTTCTCATGGAAGTCTCAAATGTGCGGATTCCCCGTTCACAGAGGATGACATTCTCATTTCCTCCCGCCATGATGTATTCCGCACTCATGACCAGTTCTTCCAGCGTGTTGGCAAGTCCCCTCTTCAGCAGAACCGTCTTTTTGCATTTTCCCAGAGCCTTGAGCAGCTGGAAATTCTGCATGTTGCGCGCCCCTACCTGAACGACGTCAATATTTTCAAACAGTTCGAGATGTTCCGGCGTCATGATTTCCGTCACCACAGGAAGATCTGTCGCCGCTTTTGCCTCCAGAAGCAGTCTCAGGCCGTCGTTCTGCAGCCCCTGGAACGAATACGGAGATGTTCTCGGCTTAAACGCTCCGCCCCGCAGCAGACCGGCTCCGCTCTTTTTCACATCCTGAGCCACTTCAGTAATCTGTTCTTTTGACTCGATAGAGCACGGACCGGCGATGACCTGAAAATGACCGCCTCCTATTTTCCGGCCCCGGATATCGATCACTGTATCCTGCGGATGCATTTTTCTGTTGGCCATTTTATACGGCTCCTGAATGCGTTTGACATCCTCCACCACTTCATTTGCTCTCAGATAATCGTCGTCGATAATCGACGTATCACCTACGAGTCCCCACAACTCCGTCTCTCTTCCCTTTGATTCGTGGATGTCAAATCCGAGAGCCTTGAGTTTTCCCTTCAGTATAGCTTTTTTTTCTCTGTCCGCCTGCTGTTTCAGTATTACAATCATCTTTTCTCTCTCCTTTTTCAGTATTAACGGGGAAAATTTTTCGCGGCCACGGCGGATCTGCGGATTCACCGTGACCGAAAAAAAGCTGTCTCCGACTGCATGCGGAGTCCCGCCCGGCGGCGCGGACTCCTCACTCTGACAGTCAAAAGACAGCTCTCTGTACAATTGGGCTTTATAAAGTTACGTTCTTTTCTCCTTCGTCGACCTCGTCTTCTTCGAGCTTTGCGATCAGCTGACCCGAGATGACCTGATCTCCCTGATTTACATAAATCTTGTCGATCACACCGTCGATGGCGGAGATGATATTCGTCTCCATCTTCATCGCTTCGATGACCGCAATCGGCTGGCCGGCCTTGACCTCTTCGCCTTCCCTGACGAGAATCTTTACGATATTGCCCGGGATATTGGCGCCGATCTCATGTTCGTCGTCCGGATCCGCCGTAACGATCATCTGCTTGGAAGCCTTCGTAACAGCTGCCTTGTCGTTGATCGTAATCTGCCGTATAAGTCCGTTAACCTGGAAGACGAGCTCTCTGTTGCCGTCCTCATCCGGATTCTTGATCTCCACGAGTTTGATAACGAGAATCTTTCCTTCCGAAATCTCGACTTCTCCGATCGATCCTTCCATAATGCCGTGGAAGAAGATATCGCTGTCCATATAACGGAAACTGCCCTCTTTCTTCAGAAGAGTCAGATAATCTTCGAATACCTTCGGATACAGCGCATAACTGATCGCATCCTTGTCGGTCGGTTCAAACTTATACTTATTTCTCAGATAGTCCTTGATAGCGTCGAAATCCTCATCTGGCAGCAGTTCTCCCGGTCTGCAGGTAATCGGCTTTCTTCCCTTGAGCACGAGCTCCTGCAGCTCCTTCGGGAATCCTCCCTCCGGCTGTCCCATCATACCTTCGAAATACGATACGATGGAATCCGGGAAGTCCATTCCCTTCGCCTTTTCATAGATGTTCTCCGGTGTCAGATCATTCTGAACCATGAAGATTGCCATATCGCCCACTGCCTTTGAGGACGGCGTTACTTTGATAATATCGCCGAGCATCTCATTGACTCTGATATACATCTCCTTTACTTCCTGGAACTTATGCTCCAGGCCGAAGCTTGCCACCTGAGGGCGCAGATTGGAATACTGGCCGCCCGGGATCTCATATTTGTAGATTTCCGCTGTTCCGGACTTGAGCTCCGATTCATAATCCGAATAGATCGGCCGGATTGCAGCCCAGTAAGTGGAAATCTGCTGCAGACCTTCGAGATCCATACCGGTCGCTCTTTCCGTATGCTCGAGAGCCGCCACCGTGGAGTTCAGAGCCGGCTGACTCGTCAGCCCTGCCATACTGTCGAAAGCGGCGTCGACGATATCCACGCCGGCCATGGCAGCCATCATCAGTGTGGCGCCGCCGTTTCCGCTCGTGTCGTGTGTATGTAAATGAATCGGCAGACCGATTTCCTTTTTCAGAGCGCTGATCAGTTTGTACGCTGCCATCGGCTTGAGCAGGCTGGACATGTCCTTGATCGCGATGATATGTGCGCCGCGCTTCTCCAGTTCTTTTGCTTTATTGATGTAGTACTGGAGTGTATATTTATCTCTCTTCTCATCGAGAATATCGCCGGTATAGCACATCGTCGCCTCTACGATTTTACCCTGGTTTCCGACCTCATCCATCGCTACGGCCATACCGTCAATCCAGTTGAGAGAGTCGAATACACGGAACACATCGATGCCGGACGCCGCCGCTTCTTTGATGAACTTGCGCACGACATTGTCAGGATAACTCTTATAGCCTACCGCATTTGCGCCTCTGAGAAGCATCTGGAACAGGATATTCGGAATTTTCTTTCTCAGCGTCTCCAGTCTCTCCCACGGGCTTTCTCTCAGGAAACGGTATGCCACATCAAAAGTTGCTCCGCCCCACATTTCGAGAGAGAAGAGATCTTTTCCGTAGGCCGATACTGCCGGTGCGATACGCTCCATGTCGACAGTACGCAGTCTCGTCGCCATCAGAGACTGCTGAGCGTCTCTCATGGTCGTATCGGTGAACAGAAGACTCTTCTGATCCAGAATCCAGTCAGACAGACCTTTCGCGCCTTTTTCCTCAAAGATCTGTTTTGTGCCGTGCAGGGAAGCCGGATCCACATCGATCTTCGGCACGCTCGGAACATCTGCCGGAGGATTTTCCCACTTGACTTCGTTTACCACTTTATTTCCGAGGTAACGGAGAACACGGGATTCTGTATCCTCGCCCGTCTGAATATGGAGCAGTTCCGGATGAGTATCGATAAAGGCCGTATTGCATTCCCCCGCCTGGAATGTCGGATGATTGAGCACATTCAGCAGGAAATTGCGGTTTGTCTTTACTCCCTTTATTTTCAGCTCATTTAATGCTCTCGTGGCCTTCGCCGCAGCAGCCTTGAAATCTCTTCCGTAGGATGTCACCTTGACGAGAAGACTGTCGTAGTAAGGCGTAACCACCGCACCGGTAAATCCGTTTCCGCCGTCGAGACGGATGCCGTTTCCGGAACCGGTGGAATAAAATTCGATTGTACCCGTGTCAGGCGCAAAGGAATTTGCAGGATCCTCTGTCGTGATACGGCACTGAATCGCCGCGCCTTTCGGCACGATATCGTCCTGGCTCTTAATGCCCACTTCATCGGAGTCCAGAGCATAGCCCTCTGCGATCAGAATCTGAGACTGAACGATATCGATCCCCGTCACGACTTCCGTTACCGTATGCTCCACCTGGATACGCGGGTTCATTTCGATGAAGTAATGAGCTCCGTGTTTATCCACGAGGAATTCCACTGTACCGGCACTGCGGTAATTCACATGCTTTGCCAGTTTGAGCGCATCGGAACAGATCGCCTGCCTCTGCTCTTCTGTAATCGTCTGTGCAGGTGTAAATTCCACCACCTTCTGATGACGGCGCTGAATAGAGCAGTCTCTTTCGTACAGATGCACAATATTTCCGTATTTGTCGCCCAGAATCTGAACTTCGATATGCTTCGGTTCCTCGAGATATTTTTCGATGAAGATATCATCGATGCCGAAGGCCTTGCGTGCCTCACTCTGCGCGCTGTTGAACTCCGCCACGAGATCTTCCGGATTTCTGACGATTCTCATACCGCGGCCGCCGCCGCCTGCAGAGGCCTTGAGCATGACCGGATAACCGCACAGATCCGCAAATTTCTGTGCATCCTCCTCCGTCTTTATCGCCTCTTCCACTCCCGGAATCGTAGGTACACCGACCTCATGAGCGACGATTTTCGATTTGATCTTATCTCCCAGCTGATCCATCATCTGATGAGTCGGCCCGATAAATTCGATTCCCGCTTCTTCGCACTGTTTTGCAAAATCGCTGTTTTCCGCCAGAAAACCGTAGCCCGGATGAATGGCATCCACACCCTTTGCTTTCGCAAGCTCGATAATTTCCGTTATGCTCAGGTAGACATCGACCGGTCCTTTTCCTTTGCCGATCTGGTAAGATTCATCCGCCTTCGTCCTGAAGAGTGCATTCTTGTCCTCTTCGGAGTAAATCGCTACCGTACGGATGCCGAGCTCACTGCATGCCCGGAAAATCCGGATTGCGATTTCGCCTCTGTTTGCCACGAGGATTTTTTTAAATTTTTTCATACTACATCCCCCTTATATATACATGAATCTGAGACTTCAGTGTTCTGTCCGCCGTATTCCGGCTCCGGTCAGTTCTCTGAGTTTGTCCAGAGCATCTGAAATTCCGCCGACACAGTCTATCAGACCCGATTTTACCGCCTCGGCACCATACAGGATCGTGCCGATATCATTTGCCATATCATCTCTGGAATTCATCAGCTTCACGACAGTCTCCCGGTCTGCTCCGGAAGTTCTGACGATGAAATCTGTAATGCGCTCCTGCATCCTCCGGAAATATCCGTATGTCTGCTCCGCACCGATCATCATTCCTGTCATGCGCACCGGATGGAGCGTCATCGCTGCACTCGGCGCGATAAAGGAATAATCCGCCGCTGTAGCGAGAGGGATTCCTATACTGTGTCCTCCTCCCAGCACGACAGAAACCACCGGTTTTGAAAGAGAGGCGATCAGCTCCGCCAGAGCCAGCCCCGCCTCCACATCACCTCCGACCGTATTCAGAACCACCAGCAGACCCTGTATGCCCGGGTTTTCCTGAACCGCGATCAG
>CALXIZ010000019.1 GCA_944388495.1 uncultured Clostridia bacterium
GCTGCAGAAGCTGCACGATATCCTGCGGATCAAGGGAAAAGTAATCCCCGTCACGTCGGCGAATGTGACGCTGTGCGCACGCCTGGAAAACGGAGAGACTGTGCGGGGAGAGTCGAGGATTCCGCAGGCCGTCTGTGAGATGAAAAGCCCGATCCGCGACGTCTTTCTGGATCCGCCGGACGCCAGACCTCTCCGGTCTGCCGTCGATGCTATCTTTTCGGCCGATATGATCGTTCTCGGACCCGGAAGTCTTTACAGCAGCATCATACCGAATCTGCTGGTGGACGGCATAAGCGATGCGATACGCGCCGCCGGCGGCATGAAGGTTCTGATCTGCAACGTTATGACACAGGCCGGAGAGACGGACGATTATTCAGTGCAGGATTATACCCGGGCGATCGAACGCTACCTGGGAAAAAATGTAATAGAATATATTCTGATCAACGATCATATCTGCCGGGACGAAGAACTGCGTTCCTATACCAGCGCGGGAACGCGGCAGATGTGCGCTACGGATGAGGACCGAAGAGAGCTGAGAAAGAGAGGAATTATTCCCATAGAAAGCAACTTAATCGAAATTTCGGACGGTGCGGTCCGTCATGATGCCGGACGGATCGCCAATATCATCCTCAGTCTGATTCACGGAGCATAAACGGAACAGTAAAAGCAGACAGGCGGCCCGCAGAGAGACGGACCGCCTGTTTTTCCGGCCGGAATGTCCTTATCTTTTCTTAAAAGTGGAACATTCCGTTTCGGCACAGCAGGTACAGTCGGAGAGAAGACCGGCCTGGCTCTTCACTTTGATGGAATCCGCCGTGCAGTAATCGTCTGCGAAGTGGACGCATTCGGAAACCTTACACTGTACTGTAGTATTCTTGTTCATATGAATCACCTTTCCCGGACAGCTTCATGATAAGACCGCCGGGGCTGTCCGTCTGCTGATCTGAAATCGCGGTCTGCAATGTTAGGATAGCCCGCAGAGACATTTTTTATGCGGGAAAACGAAAAAAAGCGGAGGTGAGAGATGTCTTTTTCATCTGAAACGAAAAAGGAACTGTCGAAAGTGATTCCTGAAAAAAAGTGCTGTATGCTCGCGGAGATCGCGGGATTTGCAAGAATGAACGGATCGATCCGCCTGATGGGAGGCGGAAAGATGAATGTCTCTCTCACATCGGAGGATCCGTCCATCGCGCGCCATTTCAAGCAGATGATTCAGTCCTACTTCGACACTCCGACAAGTCTCGATATCCTGCAGACGGCTGCATTCCGCCGGGGAAAATCCTACCGCATCACGCTGGATGATGTGACGACGGGAGGACAGATGCTGCGGGAGACAGGGCTGATGACAGTAAAGGAAGGAAGCAACGTGCTGACAGAGGGAATCTCTCAGACGGTAATCCGTAAGAAATGCTGCAAGAAGGCATATCTGAAAGGACTGTTCCTGGCCAGCGGATCCGTCAGCCATCCGGAAAAGGGTTATCATCTGGAGATTGTCTGCAAAAACGAATATATCGCCGCCGATGTCAGAAAGCTTATGAATCATTTCGGACTGAATGCGAAGACCGCACAGAGAAAAGAAAAGTATATCGCTTATCTCAAGGAGAGCGAGCATATCGTCGATTTCATGAATATCATCGGAGCTCACAGCCAGCTTCTGGAATTTGAGAATATACGGATTATCAAAGACATGAGAAACACGGCGAACCGCATCGTCAACTGCGAGAGCGCAAATCTCGACAAGTCGGTCAACGCGGCAGGCAGACATATCGCGGATATCCGGCTGATCGATGAAAAGATCGGCCTGCATAATCTGCCGGACAGGCTGCGCGGTATAGCGGAAATAAGGCTGAAGCATCCGGATCTGTCCCTGAAAGAGCTGGCGGAGCTGCTCGTTCCGCCGGTAAGCAAGAGCGGAGTCAATCACAGACTGGCCAGAATTTCAGAGATGGCGGAGAGACTGAGAGAGGAGGAGGCCGGTGAACAGGAAACAGGAGAGAAAAAGGACAGAAAGCGGGCGTGAGGAAAAGACGCTTCAGGGAAAAGACGCAGGACGGAAACAGGAAATCCTGAGAACGGATACGCTGGTCATAGGAGCCGGCGCGTCGGGTCTTGCGGCGGGCATTTCCGCATCACGCCGCTCCGGCGTCATCATCGCAGACGGCAATGACAGGACGGGGAAAAAGCTGTACGCTACGGGTAACGGCCGCTGCAACTTCACAAATGCGGGATGCAGCGAAGAAAATTACAACGGCGGCGGAGACGGTTTTGTATCCTGTGTTCTGAAGCAGTTCAGCGTACAGGATACACTGGAATTCTTTGAAGAGTGCGGGATGATGTCGCGCCGGGAAGAGGGAGGCAGATATTATCCCTACTCAGGACAGGCTTCTTCCGTCGTGCGCGCACTTACGAGAGAAGCGCAGAGAAGAGGATGCCGCCTGTTTCTGGGAGATCGGGCTGTTTCAACGGAAAAAATCGGAGAAAGTGATACGTTTTCCGTTCTCTTTGAATCGGGACGCCGTATTCTGTGCAGAAATCTGATTATCGCCTGCGGCGGAAGAGCGGGGCTGAAGACGGGCAGCACGGGAGACGGCTACGGCTTTGCCCGTACCTTCGGGCATACGCTGGTTCCGCCCCGTCCGGCGCTGACGGCAGTGGAATCAGAGGCCGGTTTTCCGCCGGGTCTCAAAGGCGTCCGTTCGAAGGGATGTGTCTGTCTTTACCGGGACGGCAGAGAAACCGCCCGGGAACAGGGTGAAATCCAGTTTACGGAGACAGGCATTTCCGGAATCTGTGTCTTCGATCTCACACGGCATATGGAAGGACTGCAGCCGCCGGGCGGATCAGGAAAAAAACGGAAAGATACTGCCAGAGAAGAGGCGGAACACCGCTATGAGATTGTGTGCGATTTTGTGCCGGAAAAGACGGAAGAGGAGCTGTATCTTCTGATCAGGCGCAGAATGGAAAGAGGATATGACATGCAGAGCATTCTGGAGGGAATCGTCAATGACCGGCTGGCAGCGGTAATCCTGGAGCAGAGCGGATGCCGGGCGGTGGATGCGGCGGCTCTGCTGAAGGCCATGTGGATTCCGGTGTCACATACGAAAGGATGGAATGAAGCACAGGTGACATGCGGCGGCATTCGAAGAGAGGAAATCGATCCCCGGACGATGCAGTCGCGTCTCGCGGACGGCCTTTATTTCTGCGGAGAGGTTGTCGACGTCGACGGACGCTGCGGCGGCTTTAATCTGCAGTGGGCCTGGTCGTCCGGAACGGTGGCCGGCAGACTCAGCGGGAAACAGTGCGGACGGATGAAAAAATTCGGCTGAAGAGCTGTAAGAAAAACTGTAAAGAGCAGAGATAAGAAAAAAGCGCAGCTGAAGTCTGTGAAGTGAAATC
>CALXIZ010000020.1 GCA_944388495.1 uncultured Clostridia bacterium
ATTCCGCCGCCTGCTGATCCTGAATCTGCCTCTTCACTCCGCCGTACTTTTCCGGATGATCCATGATTTCACAGGCCGTCAGGATAGTCCGCAGCATACCTTTTACGCTGCTTCCCGGCACGTAGGGACAGCCGTAGGCATCCTTGATAAAAGTCACGACCTCCCGGCTGCGGTTATTGTCGAAATAGCCTTCACCGCTCTCCAGCGTATAAGCAATCCAGGGAAGATATTTCTTCCGGCTGATTTTGTTCCGGCCGAGCCAGTCTCTGAGATCTCCCTCATCATCGTTCAGCAGATAATCCTCATATTGTCCGGCCAGACCTTCTGTACGGAGTCCTTCATACATCTTCCTCATGTCCGGAATCAGAGCCTCTTCCCCGTCGAAAATGTATTCCTTTTTATTAATTTTTCTGCCCGAGCCGATAAAGACAGGCGCCAGCGTCTCGAGCCTCAGCTTATAGGTGCGCAGCATTTCTGTCATAATCTCACCCCCATCATCAGAGGCTTTGCATAGCGGTATACCGGATGTGTCCCTCCGGACGACACGTCATAGATATTTCCTGAAAAACGCCTGCAGAAAGAAGAACCCGCCTGCAGAACGTAAAGATCCTTTCTGCGGCGCGGCTTCGGCGCATAATACTCCGACTGCACGAAACCGCCGCGCCGCAGCAGTGAATAAGACGCCCCTTCGAGGACCTCTGCCATTTCTTCTTTTTCCGGCAGGCAGACGGACAGAGAGATATAACGCGAAGCGCTGCTGTCGCTTAGCCTTTCGGCGACAGACGGATCCATCTTCGCCGAAATCTGTACGAAACGCCCCAGGCCGCTGCTCCTCTCTCCGCCGATGCCGTCGAATTCCAGACTTTCGAAGAGATGCGTGATCAGATCCTTCGCTTCTTCGTTTTCATGTCCGGCGATAAAATACAGACCGCAGCTCTCGCGGAAATGATAAACTCCGACGTGAAACGGCAGTGTATCTTCCTTTCCGCGTATCGCCGCCTGTGTTCTCAGCTCTCTGACGCCGATCGCCTTCAGAGCGCGGTTGATCTGCTTTGCGTCCAGGCTGCCGCTGATATAGTCTTCCACGGCGTCCAGCGGAATAAATTTCATTTTTTTATCCTGTTTTTTGCGGTCGGAATTTCCGGCCTCCTGATCGCCTTCATCCGTAAAGTTCCGTTCGATCATCGGCTTGGCGATATAATAATGTCTTTCATCGTAGGGAAAAGCGTCGGAAAGCAGGATCTCTCCCCGCCTCGTCCTTTCGACGAACGTCTCCAGCAGTGTCTCGCCGCCCGTTCTCACAGCCTGATGGCAGAGAGCGGAAAAGAGTGTGTCCGCGTGAATCGTCATCTCACTGTCTTCCAGCAGAGTATTTCCCGCGTGAAGTCCTGTCTCAAACTTCAATTTGAATATACTGTACTCCATCTCCATTATAACCTCCAGATCTTTCTCTGAAAAGACTCCGCGGATTTTACTCTGCTGCCGGTCCGAAGATATTCAGAGCATCGCTGCAGATATCTTCCAGCTTCTTTGGAATCTCGCCGACGACGGTACATACATAGATATCTCTGAAACGTATTTTTCCGTATCCGCGCGAACCGCTCCCGCCGATATAATCATACTGCAGAAGGCGCATGCCGTCGCAGATCGTCTGAAAATCCTCCGCGATTTCCTCTTCACTCTGTCTGTCGCCCGAGATCTCATAGATGATATCCAGCGGAAATTCCGCTCCGCGGATGACACGTTCGATCTGTCTCGGATTTGCCACGGCTGTCGTCCGGCTGATCGTGTTTTCAAATTTTATCTCTGTCAGCCCCGACACTCCTCTTTCGTACAGTTCTCTGCCGTTTGAGAGAATCATGTCGGAAAACAGCAGCCGTCCCCTCTTCACTCTGCTGGCCGCCGCGGAAGAGCCGAACAGGCGGATCAGTCTCTCGTCGTCTTCATCCGGACTCTTTGCTACGTCGCTGTTCTACTGTCTCGCCAGCAGAGAGCGCATCTTTCCCTTCAGACTGCTTCCCGGTATCATCGGAAGCCCGCTTACCAGATCGCAGATCACCGGAGAATCGACGGAGCCGATCGGCGCGAAAGCCTCTGAACCTCCGATGTGCATCCCCGTAACCACTTCTATCGTTCCTGTAATCTGAATCTTTGCGTACATCTCTGTGACCTCCTTCTACAGTTCTCTGTCTCCCTTATAATAATATTTTCTGAAAGCCACCAGAGCTTCCATATAGCGTACAAACAGCAGATACTGTGACCTCGTTTTTACTGTCTCTTTCAGGTAATCGATCAGACCCGCCTCATCGAGAAACAGTTTCACATCCTTATCCCTGCCCGCTTCATAGATCATCCGCACGCGCAGATATTCAATTCTTCCACGGATCTCGTCATTCAGTTCTTCAGATCTTTCCGTGAGTACCTGACTGTAAATGTCCATCGTCATCGACAGCAGCCGGCGCAGCTTTGACGTCGTGACCATCTGAGGCCCGCGTTTATTTCCTGTCTTTCCTCCCAGCTTTTTGATGATTTCCTCCGCGCGATCTACATAGTTTTCCTGAGTCAGCTTCATCTTTCATTCCTCCTGTCCGATTCCTCCTCACCGCGTATATGGTATGCGTACAGATATATGGCTGTGATCAGCTGGCGGCTGTCTTCCTCCGAACGGAACCATTCGCACATCTGCCCGGAAAATCTTCTGTAATTTTCCTTTTCCGATGCGCCAGCCTCTCTCTCCGGCTCCAGACGCGCCAGGAGATAAAGATAACGGGCATAATTGATTTTTTCCCCTCTCGCCCGCAGAAGATTCAGCAGGTTATAGAGGAAGCTCTTTCCGCGCTCCTGCTGATGTTCGAAAAATGTCTTCAGAAGCCGGTATTTTTCCGCCAGTACTTTCTGCTCAAAAGTCTTCCATTTATATCTTCCGCTGCCGTCAAAGACGGTCACCGCATCTTTTCCGTCCAGATCTTTTGCAAAGCTCTCCAGTTCACCTGTCTCATCCGCCATGATATGAATCGGATAAGATGATCCGTACAGTCCGATGCCGCCGGAAATAGTCAGCCTGTTCTGCGAATAGACGCCGAAGCTCTTTCTGATGTCCACGGCCGCTCCGATCACGTCATTCCAGCCGCCCAGGAGGAAGACATCGTCTCCGCCGGAGTAGACGATCGAGACGTCGCGTCCCGCCGTCTCCTCTCTTTTTTCTCCGTTCAGTTCTCTGCTGACCGGAAACATCAGAATTCGATTGATATGATATTTGAAGAAAATCGTCATCTGACGTGAAAAGGAAGCCGTGCGTGACAGCGTGACATAGCGGTCGCCGTTTTCACTGTTTTCAAAACCCGATACGAAAGCCTGTCCCAGATTGTCCACATCCATCCGCAGTACAGCGACACGGTTGATACCGTCCGCATCTTCTGCGTATTGGCTCATCGTCTTGTTTTTTATCGTATAATTTCCCGTCCACAGCTTCGCAGCGATATTCTCTCCGCTGTAAAACGCATTTTTTGAAAAAGCTCTCACGAGCGATCCGCTCTCTCCGTTTGCGCGGATTCTTTTTTTCAGCTTTTCTTCATTTTCCGCCACCAGCCAGCGGTTTTCCATCAGAGGAACCGCACCCTCCTCCGGTTCGGAGAGTACTGTGAAAAAGTCCTGATACAGCACATCCGATGAGAGATTTTTCATGGAAGCACACATTTTACACAGACCGTCTTCGTCTACATGATCCGCGCTGCGGCAGATACGGCACTCTCTGGCTCCCCCGTCAAACGGCGATTCATTCAGCTGAAGAATCTCTTCTGCGGAGTAGCGGTTCATCTTTTTAGCGGAAATCTGCTTTCCGAGCCGACGATAAATATCTCTGTAGCTTCCCGCCGGCATATTTTTCAGAGATTCGGCGCTGCAGGCCGCATAACCAAAAGCCGCATAAAGAGACGTCCGGAAATGACGCAGCAGCCAGCCGTTTACCTTCTTTTCCATGCGGTCCAGCGCGCCCTTTACCTCCGCCGTATTCGGCAGCAGAGCATACATATGTCCGCCGCCGCAGTAAATCAGATTGGCGCGCGATACGCCTGCCGCACAGAGAATTTCATCGATGAGATTCTCCATGAAGACTTCCAGATAAAAAGACCTGGCGCGCAGCATCTGAAGAGCGCCCTCTCCGTTTACCGTATAGATAAAACTCTGGATTCCCGAAAGATCTGCGGAGTACAGCAGAAAAACTTCCTTTTTATAGAATTCTTCCGCCTTCTTCAGAAGTGCCGTTCTGTAGTTCTTCTCTCCGGCCGATTCCAGATACAGGTAGATACAGCTGGCGAGTGCCGCCGTGATTTTCATGTGATCGTATAGTGAAATATCCGCCGTCTCCTGCCTGGAAGTGGATGACGGTATGTACGTCATCGTCGCTTCCAGTATTTCGAGAAGCGAATGGATATATTTTCTATCCCACTTCATGCCTCCCGTCAGCGCGCCGGTGATCTGCTTTTTTACAGCGCTGTACTGACTCTCCGTAAACAGCTTTTTTTCCGGCGAGGGATAATTAATACCTCCTCTGTCGTCCAGCATGCCGGGCGCATAATAGTGCTTCGGCCCGTCTCCGTTCAGATGATTGAAAATGCTTTCAAGCGGTATTCTCTGTTCAAATCCGGGCTCCGGATCATCGGAAGCGCGCCTGTCCGAGGCGGAAGCGATATTGTCGGCGATATATGTGATATATGCGGCAGAATCCTCCGGAAGAGACGCCGCACCGAGAGGCTTCGCATGATGGTATCTCACACAGTTCAGAATCTCTTTTCCCCGTTCCTCTTCTCCGAGACCGATCTCTTCCTTCAGATAACGATAGCCGCTTTCACTGTGATTTTCCCGCACTCCTGTCCGGTAGATCACCTTTCCGATATCGTGCAGCAGCGATCCCAGAATCAGGTCGATATGTTTATCTGTCACTCTGATCTTCCTCCTTTCCCAGCAGCTTTACAGCTCCCATTCCCAGGCCGGTTTTGATGCCCACTCCTGAATATTCACCGAAACGGAACAGCAGATCGACGAAATTTGCCATGGTCTGCGTTCCCGAAACCCGGATGAGAATCCAGCCGTAAAATGACGGGATCCTTACACCCTCCAGGGAAAAGAAAGTACTCCTCAGATGATATCTCTGAATGGAGGAATCGTCTGTCAGCTGCTTCAGAACGTCCTCATCGAAAAAGCTCTCCCTTTCGCTGACGGCATCATAGCGGTTCATCAGACTCTGATAAATACAGCGCAGATCCGGATAATTTGTATATCTTCCGTTCTGCTTAAAGGCTGTCGGCGTCAGAAATTTCAGTCTGAAATAACGTCCGCTGTCTTTTCCGTAAAAAATTTCCGCGGCTGACTTTTCTGTCACCTGTTTCAGCCGGCGTTCCTTTACTGTCAGCTTCAGGTCATGTTTTTTCAGCAGAAAGGATTTCTTTTTTTCATCCAGCAGAGGAAGAATGATCGTCCGGAAAGCTTCGTCATTCAGCGTATTGATGTTCCAGTACACTTCATCACCTTCCAGAGCGAGATACTGACTGTAAGGCCGCAGTCCCTGCTCGTGGAGTTTCGCAGCCTGATCCGGCGGGATCATCTCCAT
>CALXIZ010000021.1 GCA_944388495.1 uncultured Clostridia bacterium
TCTGTATTTATGAGTACATTTTCCGATCTTCTGATGAGAAGATCGACAACCGTAGTAGCCTTCGTCGTCCTGATCGGCATCGTCCTGATCGGCATCGTCTTTGATGTCATCGGCGTGGCGGTGACGGTGACGGATGAAAAACCGTTTCATTCCATGGCTGCCTCCAAGGTCAGGGGAGCAAAGAGCTCGCTGAGACTGATCCGCAATGCCAGCAGAGTCTCCAACGTCTGCAATGACGTGGTGGGCGACATCTGTGGAATCATCAGCGGAAGTTCAGCGGCGTTTATCGTCACTCAGGTGGAGTTTCCGCCGGGCGGCATTCTCGATGCGACTCTGTTTTCCGTCATCCTCAGCGGGCTCGTAGCGTCGCTGACGATCGGAGGAAAGGCGTTCGGCAAGGAAGTTGCCATCAATAATTCCAAAGAGATCATTACGGCGATCGGCAGAATCCTGTCGTTCTTTTCGAGAAAGTAGAGTTTCAAAAAGACAGCGCAGTATTTACAGCAGGAAATAAAAAAACAAAATCGGATTTTTGTTACAGCAGGTGTTTTTTATGATAAAGAAGATCGAAGAGGGGATATATCCTTCGGATATAAAGAAAATGGACAGGGAAGAGCTGGAACTCCTGAGCTATGAGATCCGTGACAAGCTGATTTCCACTGTGGCGGAAACAGGAGGACATCTGGCATCAAATCTGGGAATCGTAGAGATGACCATCGCGATACATAAAGTATTCGACGCTCCGAGAGACAGGATCATCTGGGATGTGGGACATCAGTCCTATGTTCACAAGCTTCTGACAGGAAGAGGCTCCGGTTTTTCCACTCTGCGCCGTATGAACGGACTGAGCGGTTTTCCGAAGCGCTGTGAGAGTATATATGACACCTTCGATACCGGCCACGCGAGCAATTCCATATCGGCGGCTCTCGGCATGGCTGCGGCCCGCGATCTGAAAGGCGAGGACTATGATGTGGTGGCAGTCATCGGCGACGGAGCGCTGACCGGAGGCATGGTATATGAAGCGATGAATAATGCCGGAGCCACGGACTCCGGCCTCATCGTTCTTTTAAATGACAACGAGATGTCGATCTCTCAGAATGAGGGAAGTATGGCACAGCATCTCGGAAAGCTGCGGTCATCGGAAAGATACAACAATCTGAAGCAGAATCTGAAAAAAGGACTCAGAAGTATTCCGGTAGTGGGAGATACGCTTTTCGGAGGACTGGAGGTCCTTCGGGACGCCGTCAAGTATACGATGGTTCCCGGCGTACTCTTTGAAGAACTCGGATTCGTCTATCTGGGCCCGATCGACGGCCATGATCTGGGAGAACTGATCGAAGTCTTCACTTATGCGAAAATGCTGAAGAAGCCGGTCATCGTCCACTGTGTGACGAAAAAAGGGAAGGGGTATCTGCCGGCAGAGAAGAACCCTTCGAAATTTCACGGGGTCTCTCCTTTTGACACAGAGACGGGAATGCTGAAAAAGGAGTCGGAAAGACCGTCCTATTCTTCGGTTTTCGGAAGGAAGCTTCTCACAATCGCTCTCGAAAAGCCGGAAGTCATCGCGGTGACCGCTGCCATGACGGACGGAACAGGACTGAAGGAATTTGCGGATCTTCTGCCGAAACGTCTCTTTGATGCAGGCATTGCAGAGGAGCATGCGGTGACGTTTGCAGCGGGGGCTGCGGCGAACGGTCTGCATCCGGCGGTAGCTATCTATTCCACTTTTCTGCAGAGGGCGTACGATCAGATCGTCATCGATGTCTGCATGCAGAATCTGCCGGTGACACTGTGTATCGACCGGGCGGGTATCGTCGGCGCCGACGGAGAGACTCATCATGGAGTATTCGATATTTCCTATCTCATGCCGGTACCGAATCTCACTTTTTTTGCACCGTCTGACGGTGAGGAGCTTGAAAAAATGCTGGAATATGCGATGAATCTCGACGGTCCGTGTGCCGTCCGCTATCCGAGAGGAGAAGCGCCGGAGCCGCTGGCGGAAAAGCGGATTTTTCTTCAGAATGCTTCTTCTTCCTCTGCATCCGCTTCGGATCCTTCTTTTCTGAAGTCGAGAACGCTGCTTTCCGGCAGCGATGTCACGCTGATTTCTGTGGGAAGGATGACAGAAATCTGCGCGGAAAGCTGCGAAATTCTGAGCTCGTACGGCATCAGCGCAGAGCTGATCGACGCCAGAGTGCTGAAGCCGTTTGACCGGGAGGCGTTCGTGCGGTCGGCGGAAAAGACGGGAATCCTGTTCGTGGCAGAGGATAATGTCCTTTCCGGAGGATTCGGCAGCTATGTGGAGGATCTCTTTGCGCAGAGCACGCGGGTAAAAGTATACAGAATCGCCTGGCCGGATGAGTTTATCCCGCACGGAACACAGGAACAGCTTGAGAAAAAATACGGCATGGACGCAGTGTCCGTTGCGGAAAGGGTGCGTGAGACAGTTGAAGGAAAGGCTTGACGTTCTTCTCGTAAAAAAAGGATTTTTCTCCTCGCGTGAACGGGCGAAAATCGCCATCATGGAGGGAGACGTTTATGTGGGCGGCGCTATTTCCGACAAAGCCGGAACGAAGATCGACGTGGACGCCGAGATTACCGTCAGGAATGATCAGTGTCCCTTTGTGGGCAGAGGCGGGTATAAGCTGGCAAAAGCCGTCGGGGTTTTCGGCATCAGTCTGGAAGGAATGACAGCGATGGATATCGGCGCTTCCACCGGAGGATTTACCGACTGTATGCTGCAGAACGGCGCTTCAAAGGTTTACTCCGTCGATGTGGGCTACGGTCAGCTGGACTGGAAGCTGCGCAGCGACGAACGCGTCGTGAACATGGAAAAAGTGAATGTGCGGTATCTCGATCCGGACACTGTTCCGGACCGGATGGATTTCATCAGCATCGACGTCTCTTTTATTTCGCTGAAGCTGATCCTGCCTGTGGCGGCCCGCCTGCTGAAGGAGAACTGCCGCCTCGTCTGTCTGATCAAGCCTCAGTTTGAAGCAGGCAGAGAGCAGGTGGGAAAAAAGGGCATCGTAAAAGATAAAAAAGTACACCGCGAAGTGATCGAAAAGGTGATGGGATATGCTGCGGAAAACGGTCTGACGCCCGTCGGCCTGACATTTTCTCCTATGACCGGCGCCAAAGGCAATATCGAATATCTGCTTGAAGCGGTAAAGACACAGGGGATACAGGCTGCGGAAGATGTTTCGGATGCGCTGATCGGAAGAGTTATCGAAGAGGCGCACGCGGAGCTGATGAAATAGCTGCAGCAGAGAAGAGCGGGACGGATGAAAAGGAAACGGTATGAGAGGAGAAAAATATGAGAAAATATGATACCGTGCTGTTTGATCTCGACGGAACACTTCTGGATTCTCTGGAGGATATGAAGGACAGCGTCAACCACGTCATGGAAGAATTCGGCTTTCCGAAGCACAGTCTGGAGGAGATCCGCTCTTTTGTGGGAAACGGAATCCGCCGTCTGATCGAACGCTCTGTGCCGGAAGGCACAGACGGTGAAACATGCGAGAGAGCGCTGCAGTCTTACCGAAGCTATTATAACGATCACTGCATGATCAGGACGAGACCCTACGACGGAATTCCGGAGCTTTTGCATGCGCTGAAAGCGGACGGCTTTGCGCTTGCCATCGTTTCCAACAAAAACGAAGAGGCGGTGGAGGAGATGCGCGCGCATTACTTCGGAGATGTGATTCCGCTGGCATTCGGCCAGAGTGACGCCGTGCCGAAAAAGCCGGATCCGGCTATGGTTTATAAAGCTATGGAACGGCTCGGCGCTGCAAAGGAAAGATGCGTCTATGTGGGCGACTCCGAGGTGGACATCGAAACAGCGAAAAATGCCGGTATCGAATGTATCACCTGTCTGTGGGGATTCCGGGAAAGAGAATTTCTGACAGAAAGAGGAGCGCGCATACTGGCGGAAAAGGCGGAGGATATCCTCGGGATCGTCTGCGGCGGATAAAAATTACAGCATTGAAATAGACCGCTTAAAGAGTATCCATGTACTGATGAAATAGCAGATCAGCAATAGCACTAATATCCCTGCGATCGTCCCCATCTGAAACAGTAAGGCCCCGAATCCGATATAAGCGGAAATCTCTGCCGAAACAGTCCGGATAAAGCAGGCGATCACAACAGTCGCAACTATGACGGCCACAAGGATGGGAAGGCCAAACCAGACGCTTAATTGCTTCAGAACAAGTCTGCCTATTTTTTCTTCTTCCACGCCCAGCTTTCGCAGAACACCGAAACGATATTTATATTTGCCTGCGTCCAATAGCTGCTGCAGAGACAATATCGGAAGGCAAATGACCATCAGTACAACAGCGCCGTAAAGCATCGTGGCCTGCAATACAAAATTGTTTGCTTTTGTACTGTTGATCTGCAGGGTACTCAAACGGATGCCATAGCTGACGCCGGTATCTGTATCTTCCGGATACTCGTCAGAAAAAGTCTGCTCTAATTCACGGGCATTTTCATAGGAAATGCTCTCGGATGTAGTGATGTAGCGGTTACGCATTACCGGAAGCAGCTTTTCACAAACACCGTCCGGGAATACATAGACTACATCCGTGTAGGAATTGTACACCGTCTCTCCGATTGCTTCTTCGTAATATGGCTGCCCGGAAAGTGTCAATTCTCCTGCGTCTGTCATAACACTGGTATGCTCTTTCAAAAAGCTATCCCGTTCTTCCTCGGTGGCAATAGCCTGCCATTGTGTCGTAAACTCATTTTCCGATAAAGAAACCGGCTCATATCCCAGCATTTCCCGTACCCGGTTATAATCGCTCAGCGAGATTGCCGCAACGGGGAAATCATACTTTACCCGATTGTGGAAATCCTCTTTCTCCGGGAGATAAAGGCTGAACGTACAGTCATAGTCTGCTTCAATGCCATGCTCCGTGAGATATTCCGTCACGACTTCATAATCATCGCGGGGGAGATTTTTTTCGTCATATACATCATTGTATCTCGTGTAAATCTGAACATCATACATTGACCGTATATCCAGATAGCCCGAAGCCCAGCCCGTCAAAATGGGAGCAGTGATAAACAGGAAAATGGCAAGCACAAGGGTTACGCTGATGAGTGTCATGGTCTTGCCGGTGGTATTCAGTTTTGATATAACCTGTCCGAAGAAGAACAGGTTTTCCCCCTTGTATCTGTGCTCTGGTGATTTTTCTTTCCAGCAGGCTATGAAGCTGCCGGCAAGGTAAATCAGGGAACAGATGAAAAAAATCAGGTCAACCAGAACAAACAATAAATATTGATTGATTGTGCCTGCCCCCAGAGGAAGATAATACTGATTGATAAAGGCCGGGATACTGGCCGCTATGCAGGCATTCAGGGCGGAGCAGATGAACAGCCCGAAAACCAATTTTGAAAAACTGTATTTTTTCTTCCTGATCAGCCACCATACAGACCAAAGCAAGGCCGCCGCGGGCAGAATAATATTTCCCCAGAACATGACTTTTACCGGCAGGGCAAAACGGCTGTCATAAAAGAACCAGACCTTTTGAACGCCTGTTACAGCCATCCATATTGTGAAAAGTTCAAACAGGACGGCAGCAATGACAA